>NZ_JBQEPU010000008.1:0-215931 GCF_052045835.1 Paraburkholderia sp. 22099
TAACCGATGCCGGCCGTCGCGGTCCAGCCGTGCACGAGCGGCAGGCGGCCGACCAGATCGTAGGCGACGGCGCGCGAACTCGGCGACGGCCCGAAGCCGGTGTTCGGCGAGAGCGCGACCGAGGCGAACACGGAGTCGCGCCAGCCCGCGGTCAGCACCAGTTCGTCGTAGTTGAAGCGCGTTGTGTGCGCCCCGCGGATGAACTGGTAATGCCCCAGCATCGCCTGGGCGCTCCAGTCGCCGGCCAGGCGCCAACCGTATCCGCCGTTGAGCACCGCTTCCACGCCCGTGCCCGACGAGCCGACGAACCGGAACGACCCCGCCGACGCGCCCGCGAAGAAGCCGTTGCCGGGATACCAGTTGGCCCCTGCGCTCACCGACGGCTGCCCGTCGCTGATGTCCATGCCGCGCGTGACCTTGTCGGTGGCGAGTCCCGCCTCGAACTGCCAATCGTCGCTCATGGCCGCGGCCGGCGCGGATAAAACGGCAAGCGTGACGAGTACCGCGCAGCATCGGATCAGGCCGGGCAAGCTGGCTACCCCGCGACAAGGCGGGGACAAAGGACGCCGCAACTCCATATTGATCGTTCACGTTCCGGTGGATCGGGGACGGTGACCGTAAAGTCAAGCCATCTGGATGACCCGGCGCGACGACGATGCGCCGCTACCGGGTCGTGCCAATCCTAACCGATAAAGGTGACCGGACAAATCTCGGGGAGCCGGCGAAAAAAATCGTCTCGAAGGCGGTGACGATGCGCGTTTGCCGATGCCGCTTCCTGAGCCGAAACCGTCGATGCCCGCGAATTCGCGGGACAGCGCCGCGACCGCGCGTGCCGGGCGCTATCCCTGCGTGACTGCTCAGGCGCCGCCGACAGGCTCCGCGAAGCGGACCTGCGGTGCCGCCCGTAACGCCGACAACTGCGCGGCAACGTCCGCATGTCCGGCAGTCGGCGCAAGCGAGTAAACGCCGTTTTCACCGGGGCCGCCGACGATCTGCAAATGCAGCGGTGCGAGCAGCGCCTGCAACCGGCCCACCGGCATTGCCGGATCGGCGACGAGCCGGATCGTTGCGCGCGTCGCGGCGGCGGGCTCGGACAACGTGCGGTAGTTCGCCGGCGCGCCGGCGTCGTCATGCTGGATGCCGAGCATCGCGAGTCCGCCCGCTTCCAGCAGCGCGAGCACCGCGAGCCCGGCGGCCAGCGCCGCCATGCGGCTTCGCCGCGGCGCGGAAGCCGCGCCGCGCGCGGCCGGCGCTTCGGCTTCGTCGAAGCGCTCCCACAAACGCGCGAGACCGCGCTCGATATCGAGATCCCCGGCATGCTCGTGCGGCGTCATGGCCGCGTGCAGCCGGCGCTGCGCCGCCAGTTCATCGCGACACTGTTCGCAATCGCGCACGTGTGCGCCGACGAGGCGCTCGTCGGCCTCCGACGCGCGCCCGTTGACGATCCACGGCAGCAGTTCCCACGCATGGAGATGAGTGAGTTCGCCTTTCCCTGACATGTTCATAGACCGTCCCCGGCAAGGCCGGCAAGCTCCGGCATGAGGTTGCGCAATTTGACCCGCGCGTGAAACATCCGCGCTTTCACCGTGCTGACCGGGCAGTCGGCGATCTCCGCGATCTCTTCGAGCGAGTGGCCCATCACGTAGGCCAGCTCCATCACGGCGCGCTGCTCGGGAGAGAGCCGGGTAAGACCCTTGGTCACCCAGTCGATGAGTTCGTGCGCGACGAAAGGCTCGCTCGTCAGCCCCTCGTGATCGTGCGACGGCGGCGCCGACGGCAAGCCGCCCTGGCGCAGTGCCTTGAGCGTGACGCGATAAGCAATGCCCATGAGCCACGTGGAGACGCGCGCCTCGTTGCGAAATTCGCCCGCTTTCTGCCAGACGATCATGAAGGTGTCGTTGATGACTTCCTCGATCATGTCGTCGCGCCGCGTGAAGCGGCCGAGAAAGCGCGCAAGGCGGCGGTGATACTCGCGATAGAGCGCGGCCAGCGCGGCCTTGTCTCCGTCGGAGACGCGTTTGAGCAACGCGGCGTCGTCCGCGTCGACGGTGCGCGCGGCATAGGGGACGCTGCTCTTGGCGATCGGGTCAGGTGACATGAGGTCGTGCTCGTAATCTGCCGGAGTGAAATTGGAAAGATGTCCGTAAGTGACGTCGAGCGCGAGCAAAGTTGCGAACGAAACAAAAGATTTGCCGGGGCGCCGCGAGACGTGATGCGGATGCTGCAACCATGCCGGGGCGGTCGCCAGAATTCGAGTCAGGAAGCGCGGGTTCTCGTGTCAGCACATCCTGAACGTTCGGTAAGGGCGCGCCGACGCGTGCGCCGCGACGCACCGTGGCTGCGAGGGTTCAGCGATATGCGGCGGCCGTGCCGCGCGGCGGCGTGCCGGGCAACGGGGCGGATCGCCCGCGCTGGGGCGCATCCGGTTTCGCTTGGAGCGACACTTACCGGAACCGGGAGTGAGAACTTTGCATCTCGTCCGTATGAACGATTGATCGACATCAGGCCGACCAGGAGAAGACATGCGATTCGCCCTAGTGACCGAAGACCCCCTATTGACTCGCGATCTGGCCGGCTGTTTTGCCGCCGATTCGATCGCCGTCGAATCGTTTGACGGCGAACTGCCGCTCGTGCGTGCCATGCGCGCCACCGCCTACGACCTCGTGCTGATCGACGCGAAGAACGGTTCATTGCTGCTCGATTCGTTGCTGTCATGGCGCAATTGCAACGCGACCGCCTGCACGCCCGTGATCGTTCTCACGCCGTTCCCGAACTGGACGGCCATGCTCGGGTGGATCAACGCGGGCGCCACGGACGTGGCGTATCGCTTCGATCTGGAGCAGACGCGTCTGCGCGCGCATGTCGTGCTGCAACGTGAAAATCATCGGGCGGGGGCGGACACCGTC
Source organism: Paraburkholderia sp. 22099 (assembly GCF_052045835.1). NCBI lineage: Bacteria > Pseudomonadati > Pseudomonadota > Betaproteobacteria > Burkholderiales > Burkholderiaceae > Paraburkholderia > Paraburkholderia sp. 22099. Next base: position 2,907 of record NZ_JBQEPU010000008.1, read on the forward strand.
ACGCTGGGCGGCTACGTGTTGCGAAGAGACCTCGGCGTGCTGACTCTCGACGGCGTCGAGATACCGCTCACGCCGCGCGAATTCACGATGGCGTGGCTGTTCTTTTCGAATCCGGGCAAGTTCGTGACGCGCGCGCAGATCGCCGGCGGCGTGTGGGGTTCATGCGAGGACGTGGCCGCGCGCTCCATCGAGCAGCACATCTACAAGCTGCGCAAGAAGCTGCGTTTGTCGCCGGAATCGGGCTTGAATCTGAAGACCGTCTATGCGCTCGGCTACAAGCTGGATTGCGTTGCGCCGGTTGGCGAATCGACCGACGCATTGGCGCGCGTGGCGCAACCCGCCTAGATCACCGCCTCGAGTTCCAATGCCTTTTCGCAATTCGGCGCTTCGCCGCCGTGGCGAAAAAATGCCCACGAAGACGCGGGCATGCCAGTGGACGCTTCGAGCGCGGCGGCTTTCATTTTCAGTTGCTGCATATCGATGACCGGCGCGCGCTTGAAGCAGATGAGCACGTTATTGGTCTCGCACGGCAACAGCAGAACGGCGTCGAATAGCTCGGACAGCCATTGCAGGTTTTGCCGCGTCAGCGCCGCGAGATTCGGGCCGAAGATGTTGATCGTCATCATGCCGTCCGCCGCGAGGCTTTCACAACAGGCCCGATAGAATGCGCGCCCTTGCCCCGCCGGCCCGTCGCGTTCGCTCAGATAAAGGTCCACCTGCAAGATGTCGATCGATGCGCGACGCTCTTGCGCGCTGACATAGTCCAGCGCATCCGCCTCGATGATGCCGAGGCGCTCGCCCTCGGGCGGCATGCGGAACATCTCGCGGCATGCGTCGATTACCGCGGGATTGATCTCGACAGCCTCGATACGCGCGAGCGGAAAGCGCGCGTGGCAGAAGCGGGCCAACGCCCCGGCGCCCAATCCGAGTTGCGCGATGAGACGCGGCTGCTCGTAAAAACGCTCGGCGAACAGCATCCACGACATCATTTTCTGCGGGTACTCCATCCAGAGAAACGCGGGATGGCGCAGCACCATGCAGCCGAACGTGGAGTCCCATTCATCGCCGTTGTGCATGTAGAGCAGCCCGTCTCTTTTCGAAAAGGTGAGCGGCGCGAAGCGTCCTTCTCGGGCGGCGTCAATCTCTTCCGGGTTGTCGTGTTTCAGCATGTCGTTCGCGATGGAAAGGTCAGGGGCGTATTGCGTGCTGACTCATCATAAGCGGCGCGATCGGCCGCGCTGACACGACGCCGAAACGACAAGGCTTGGGGCGAACGTTTTCCACGACGATTGCGCCGCCGCGAACGGGGAGGGTGGAGAGAGTGCGGTATTCAGCCGCCGTCAGGCGGATCGAGATCGCTTTCGCTCGCGAGCACCGCCTTGCGGTTTCCTGGCGATGCCGCGCCGCGTTCAGCTACGTTTGGCCTTGCCAAGTATGTCGATCGTTTCCCGCAGCTTGCCGCGCGCGCGATGCATGCGCGCCTTGACCGTCGTCACCGGGCAAGCCGTGATCTGCGAAATCTCCTCGACGGAATGCCCGAGAACGTAAGCCAGCGCCATCACGAGGCGCTGCTCGGCCGGCAACAGATCGAGCGCCTTGGAGAGCAGGTCGGAGAGTTCATGGTCGTGCCAGTACTGAACCAGGGTATCGGCATGATCGGCATCCAGCAGCTCGAACTCCGAACGGCGCTGATCGCGCAACGAACGCAGGGCGGAGCGATACGCGATGCCGATGATCCATGTGGACACGTTCGAATCGCCGCGGAACTCGCCCGCCTTTTGCCACACGATCATGAAGGTATCGTTGACGATTTCGTCGATCACCTCGTTCTTCCACGTGAGCCGGTTCAGAAAGCGGGCGAGCCGCCGATGGTAGAGCCGGTACAGACGCGAGAGGGCGGAGGCATCGCCGGCCGCTATGCGATCGAGCAGGGGCCGGTCATGATCGACCGACGACGGGAAGCCGTTGCTTTTCCACGCATTCGCGGACATGTGCCGCGTGACTTCGTCGATTTCCAGGCGCGCGGCTTCGTGGCCGCGCTGGTTGCCGATGTCGTGCATCGCGCCGACGATGCCGGTGATGCGCCCGCTGTCGTCATGAACCACGCCTTTATAGAAGCGCACGGTGCGCACGAGGCCGGCCGCATGGCGCACGCCGGCGGTATAAACCTGGGTGCCGCCTTCGGATGCGAGGTCGAGATCGGCCTTGTGATAGGTGAGCGCCAGATCCGAGGGCGCGATGTCATAGACGGACTTGCCGAGAATGCCGCCGCGATCCAGGCCCAGAAAGTTTTCGAATACGGGGTTGCAGCCGGTGTAAATGCCGTTCGCGTCCTTGAAGAAGACGGGGGAGACCATCCCGTCCGCGTGACGCTGCAAGGCGGGAAAATCAACCGCGCCGTCGCGCGCGAAGGAGAGCAGCCGGGTTTGATCGAGCGCGCGCGCAATGATCGGTTCGGGGTCGAGCAGGTCGAGGTCGTCGGCGGCATCGTTGGCGCCCCGCGCGATCAGCGAGACGATGCGCTCCGCCGAGCGTTCGGGCAGCACCGGAATCAGGTAGTGCTCGTCGCCGTTCTCGATGCGCAATTTCTCGATCTCCGCGCCGGCCTCGACGCTGGCGCAATCGACGAACACCACCGCCGGCGACGGGTCCGCGATCAGATGGGGCGGCCGTAAAGCCCGCGCCCCATGACGCTGCATGACAGCCGGCATCGAACGGCCCGCGGAGCTGGACCAGAAAACGCGCGTGTCGTGGGCTGGGGTTGGCGCCATCAGCGTTCCTCATTGTTTTCCTCGTTGACTCTCGCACGCCGAACCGAAGAACGGCTGTGCGTCATGCGGGCAAGCGAGGCGCGGATTCAAGGGCTGGTCGCGTAATACGCTGCCGCGCGGCCTGCATGCTTGCGCCCGCGCTTGCCAGGGTATGAGGATACCGCCTTGATAGCCGGAAAATTATTGCAATCGTTTTGTAGGGAGGTCGAGCGTCGTTTTCTCGTTCCAGATATCGGGAAGTATATGACTTGTTGATGAATCGCGTCGCTAACTGCCGGCGCAAACCTCAAAAGGCGCGCTTAATCGCACGGCGGCGCGGGCCGGTTCGGGACATCATTTTTGAGCGGCATGCTCGGGCTGCCGCAGTTGATGCCAGCCCCCGAGAATCGCGGCGATATGGCGCGCGTACAGGTCGCGCTCGGCGGGCGTCTCCGAATGGTAGGCCCCTATCGCGGCCCACGTGTTGCCGTATTTATCCATCTTGCCGCGCAGATGCCAGGCCGCGATGTAGACGTTCTTGCACGGCTGCATCAGCGCATCGCGATCGATGTGGTAGCGCGACAGTTCACGCAGGTGAATGGAGTTGATCTGCATGACGCCGTAGTCGAGCGAGCCGTTTGCATTCAGATGCGTCGCGTTGGGCCGGTTATGCGACTCCTGCCAGGCAATCGCGCGCAGCACCATCGGATTGACACGCTGATACGCCCCGGCGTCGTCGAAGCAGTCGGCCCATGCGGATTGCGCGGCGAGCGCAAGCGCAAGGTCGACGGCGACGGCGATCAGCGCGCGGCGCGCAAGCGGCGGACGATAACGGATGGCGTGGTGCATGACGGTCTCCTCGAATGCGTGCCGGTACGTACCGGTGAACGGCGCGATTGTGATCGCCTTCCGTATGGGCTTCGAAGCGGCGGCGCGAAAACATGAGGTCGCGTGCGAACCCTGTTGCGCGAGGCGCGCGTGTCGATGGTTGTCCCAGTATTTGCGCAGCCCATGAAGGAGGTTGGCGTGGGCGTTCATTCGCGCAAGGGTTCAGCTTTTCGCAAGGCAATGGCGGCGCGGTGCCGGGCGAATCGTTCAATACGGCTTCAGTCAGGCTTCAGTCAGGCTTCAATACCGCTTCAAGTGACAGGCTCCATTGCGAGGGTTCTATGACGATCAACCGTCTTTCGCGTTTCTTCCACGGAACCCGTTCCAGCGCGGACACGCCCACGCTGCCGAGGGCAGGCGTCAGCCCGAGGCCGGTTGCCCGCAGCCTGACCGCGCCCGGCGCGCTGTTGCTGCCGCGACGTCCGGCGAGCGCCGCGGCGTCAGCAGGCAAGACCTCGATGCCGCCGCGTGCCGCGCATGTGCAAACGCGTGCGGCGGACGAGCCGGGCCGGCACAACATCGATTGGCTCACGCGACGTCATTTGCTGGCGGACAGCGGCGCATCCAGGACGGACTCGATTGGCAATCCGGAACAGTAAGCATGCGTGTGCATCAACAGCGGAATCCACTATGGCGCAGCCGTCGTGATGGATTCGTGGTCCGCGTGGCGTAAGGCAACGGTCATCAACACTACAAGCGACTTTCAGTCGCCATAAAGGCCGTGATTTTTTTCGCATGACGCCGCGCCAGCCGGTTCATGACTGTATCGCGTGGAATGGCACGCAATTCACGAGAGTTGTCGGAAGATGCTTCGGCTCGCGAATCGAGTTCCGGCGCCTCGCGTGAAAATATCCGCGTCATGCGCATCCACCGCGTGCTCCCGATGCACTAACGGAGAGAGAGACCTCGCTCGATACGATCAATGCCGGTGGCGCAATGCAATGGGTCTTGCATTGCGCCACTAAGGCCATTGACTAAAACCACGACGACCAGACGAGCGAGGGGATAAAAAGTTGTGCTTTGGGGAAACGCCGCCGTCTCCGCTGGAGGGGTGACGGCTGGAATCGAGAAGCGTGGATGCTTTTTTGGATGCGAACCGCCGTGAACAATAATCTGCTATTTGCCATTGCAACTGACGACCGGCTGCTTCGACGGACTGTTTCTGAAGCCTTTGCCGGAGACGGGGTCGTCATCGAGTCGTTCTCGAATGAACTCGATTTGCTGCGCGCAATGCGTGCGAACCGTTATGACCTGGTGCTGATCGACGCCAAGACCGAGCCGACGCCAACCAGCGCGTTGCTGTCGTGGCGCGACTGCAATGCCGATGTCTGCACGCCCGTGATCGTATTGACGAACCAGTCGAGCTGGTCGGGTCTGTTGCGTTGGATCGATGCGGGCGCGACCGACGTCGTGAATCGCTTCGACATGGAGCAGATCCGCTTTCGCGTCCACCTGGCGTTGCAGCGGCGTTTTTCCGATACCGTCACGCATCAGATCCAGATCGGCCGTTACGTGCTTCAGCGGGACCTCGGTCTCGCGACGATCGACGGCGTCGAGATTGCGCTGACAGCGCGCGAGTTCTCCATCGCCTGGATGTTCTTTTCGAACCCCGGAAAATTTCTTAGCCGCGCGCAGATCGCAGCCGGCGTGTGGGGCGCGACGGAGCAGATCGCCGCGCGCACGCTGGAGCAGCACATCTACAAGCTGCGCAAGAAGCTGCAGCTATCGCGCACCGCCGAGCTGAATCTGAAGACCGTGTATGCGCTCGGCTACAAGCTCGATGTCGCTCAGGCGGCGCAGTCCGGCTTCGACGCCGGCGAGCAGCCGGGGTTCGACAGATTGCCGGCAAGTCTGGGGCAGGGCGGCACGCGGCGCGCTGGCGATGCAACGCTGCTCGAGCGCGCGTGCGATTCCTCCGCGCAGTTCGTCGTGACGGCGGCGTAGCGGCCGTCCGCTTGCGTCGCGCCTCGCCTGTCGGGGCGGCCGGCGCCGGCGGGCCGCCGCGTCACGACGCATGACGCAAGCGGCCCGCGCTCACGCGCTCAGGCGGCGTCCTCGTCCTCCTCGCGGTCCTCCGCCCGGCGTTCCTGCTGGTCCTGGAAGATCTGCATCATCACCTGCGAGCCGAAGGCCTGGATCGCCGCATCCAGGTCGCTCTGACTGCCTCCCTGGTCGTCTTTCTTGTCCTTGCTCTTCGTGTCCTTGTCGTCCGTCTTGTGGGTCGACGGACTGCTGGTCGTGCTGTGATTGTGGCTGACTTGCGTCATTTCATTCTCCGTTGAAAAAAGGGTTCATGCGCGGATCCACACGTAATCGCCACGCGCGAGATTCTCGAACATGTCGTCTCGCGCGACGAAGATGTTGTCCCGCCAGTAGCGGCCATGCTCGACATAGTGCTCGATCAGCTCCAGCATCCACTGCCCCGTGATTTCCTCGCTCAACGCCACGCGCGCGATCAGCACGATCGCGCCGGTATCCGCCTCCAGGCCGAGCTGCGCCTGGTCCTGCGCGTAGACGGCGAGATTCGCCTCCAGCAACAGGCGAAACACGCGCAACGTGCGCCCCGCCGTGACGATGCCGAACTGGAACGTCATGTACAGCGCGTCCGGATCTTCCTCGAAATGGTCGATCGCCGCGTCGAAGCCGTCGATCTCCAGCACACCGCGTTCGAGCGCGGCGTCCGGCGCGGGCATGTCGCGCAGTTCGCAAATCTCGCGGATCAGTTCATCACGTCTTTCGATACTCATCGCTATGGTCGAATCGCTTCACGAGCCTGTGTCCGGCGTGTAAGCCCACGCCGTGGAGCAAAAAAAAAGCCGGTCAGGAACCGCGGACGGTTCCCAACCGGCGCACCATGCGCGGCCGGATGGCGCGCCGGAGCGCTTAGCCGACGATGTCCTTCGCGGCCTTCAGACCCATCGTCGCAATCTTCGCGAGCGTGTTGGCCTTGTTGATTTCGTTTTCTTCAGCCATTGCCTGATAGATCTCGGAAACGGAGCTGCCGGTTGCTGCTGCGCTGGAAACAGGTGCACTCATGATGAATATCCTCGAAAGAGACAGTTGGTACGGCATCTAAACATTCCGCCCCATGCGGAACGTCGGGGAAAAAGTGCGTGCCCGCTGGGCTGCGCACGACTGCTCGCGTGCAGCGCACCGCGTGTATCAGGTGCGCCGCGCTGCACGCGCACTGCTACATCGCGCTGCGGCACAACTGCGCCGCGGCGCGAAATCCGTCTACGACGACACGTCCGGCCTGGGCTTCCGTGCTGCCCGTATCGGTCGAGCGCGATGCCACGGTGTTGGCCACCGTATCGAGTGCGTCCGCCAGTTCGCGCACTTCCCCCTGACGATGGGGCTGCGCCACGGCTTGCGGCAGATCGGCAAGCACGTCGATCAGTTTGTCGGTCATCGCTTCGTACATGTTGGTCATCCTCAATGAAGGGTGGTGTTGCTGGGCAGTTCGGCCATGAAATTCTTGGTGCCGTCGCTCGATTCCACGTATTTCACGCTGTCCGCGGACAACACCGAATCGATGTCGCCGGCGACTCGCAGATCGTCGGTGCGCGTCACGTCCACGTCGATGCGCTCGACGAGCGGCGCCATGTCGCCGCGAAACCGCTCGACCACCTGGCTCACTTCGCCGGGATGGCGCGCGCTGCCGGTCACTTCCAGGCGGCCTGCGCCGGCGTAGCGCACGCGCACGTTCGCTTCGTGCAGCGATTCCGCGAGCGACCCGGCGATCTCGTCACCGGAGCGCACGCTCCAGTTCAGGCGGTTGCCCGCGAGTGCTTGAAGCGCGGCGCGCGTTCGGCGGGCGTCGGCGGTGTTCGATGCGATGCCCGTCACGAGAAAGCCGTCCGCTTGCCGCGTCACCGCGATATCCGGCTGATGCAGCTGCGCGAGCGCCTGTTGCACGTCCGCGAGCGTGGCGCGCGCTTGCGGCCGGTCGGCGGCGAGCGTCGTCTTGCCGGCCGGCAACACCACGGCGGCGGCGCCCATCGAACCGATCAGCAAGGCCGCGACGCCGGCATGCACCCACGGCGCGCGGCGCGCACGCATGACGATCGGTGTCGAGGGCGGGCCGGCCGGAAACACGCCGTCGCTGGCTTCGCCGTCGTACTTGCGCCCTTCGTGATGCGCCGCCAGCATCGACTCCATCAGTTGCAGATCGGACGGCCAGCGCGCGTCGGCAGGGCCCGCGCACAACACGACTTCACCGAAGCGTCGCGGCATGAAGTCGTCCATCGACATGACGTCGGCGTCGTCCGGCACGCCGATCGTCACGTTGTCTTGCGCATCGATTGCCAACTGCATAGTGCACTCGCTCCAGTCGTTGATCAGGATGTCCGCATCGGGTTTGGCGCCGATCGACATCGTTGTTGTACTCAACTCTATTTGAGCGCCGGCATGGAAGCCGGTCAGTACGCGAATTTCTTTGGACATGAACGAAACCTCTTCGATTGTGATTGACGGGATGGCGCCCGCCGTCACCATCCGCGTCCGCGGCGGATCAGTGCAGCAAGCGCGGACATGCCCATCGCGCGGCCCGCGCGGGTGCGGCTGCGTCCGAGGTTGAGCAGCGCGATGGGCAACAGCAGATTCATCGATTCCTCCGCGGCGGAGAGCGGGCGCTGAGCGGCCCCGCGCATGCCGTTGTGCGTTTCACGTCCTGCTCGCGTCGATGCGGACACAAGCTCGTCGCGTATCTGGGCGAGGGTGGCGCGCGAGGTGCGCTTGTCGTCCGGCATCTGCAGGAATTCGCGGACGATGGCGAGCACGGCATAGGTCGGGCTCGCACGCGCGGCATCCTTGCCCGCCGTGGCCGGTTCGTCGATGCGCGTCGCCGTTTGCACGCCGATGAGCGCCGCCCCGGTTCGATCGGTATGCAGGCGTGCCGGTCCATGAATGGCCGCGCGCCAGTGCTTGAGCAAGGCCGTTTCGTCACGCGCGGTGCGCGGCGCAAAGCGCATCGGCAGCGCGCGCGCAGGTAGATCGCGGGTGTCGTCGGAGCGTGCCCGTTTGTCGTTTGGTCCCGCGCTCGCGGCATGCTCGTCCTGCTCGAACGCATGCTGATTGCCGCCCGACTCGCGCGCCTCGACCCGGGTCAGGCCGGTTTCGCTTCGTTTCAGATGCTGGTCCAGCATCATCAAGAGTTCTTCGCTCTCCGCGGCCGGGTCGTTCGCATCGGGGCTTTCGGCGCTGCGTCGCTTTCTCAGCGACTGACGCTTGGCGCGCGACAGTCCATGCCCATGATGGTGAGGCGCGGGGACCTGCACCGCCTGCTGCTGGGCGGCGGCATCGGCATCCGGGGAAAGATCGGCGGGCGGCGTGTAGCCGCCGCCTATGCGTGAAATGCTCATGTGAACATCACCTGCACGAGGTTGCGCGCGAAGTTCTGGATCGCGGCCGCGCCCCACGGCGCGGCGATCACGATGACGACCGTGACCACCACCAGTTTCACGCTTTGCGAAATGCTCGAATCCTGCAATGACGTGACCGCTTGCAGGAACGCGATGAGCAGGCCGGTCACGGCCGCCACCGCCACCGGCGGCAACGACACGAGCAGGCACAGGGTGAGCGCCTGGGTGGTGAAATGAGTGATCGCGTCGTATTCCACGGCGTTACCTGTAGGTGGAGATGAGACCGTGAATCAGCGTCGACCAGCCATCCATCGAAACGAACAGCAGCAGCTTGAATGGAATGGCCACGTTGGTCGGATTGACCTGCGACAGGCCGAGCGCCATCAGCACGTTCGCGATGACGAGGTCGATCACGATGAAGGCGAGATACAGCAGGAAGCCCATCTTGAAGGCCGCGGTCAGCTCGCTCAGCGTGAAGGCGGGTGCGAGCACGATGAGGTCATCCTGCTTGAGTTCGGCGGCGCGCTCGGGCGGCCAGATTTCGCGCGCCGAGCGCAGGAAGAAGGCCTTCTCGCGCTCCGACGCATGACGCTTCAGAAACACGCGAAACGGCTCGCGCGCGGCGTCGAGAAGCGGCATCACCTGCATGCCGGAACCCGCGTCGTTGGATAGCTGCGCGCGGTGCATGGCTTCCATGCCGACCGGCGCCATGATGAAGCACGACACCATGATGGCGACGCCGTTCAGCACGGAAGTGGGCGGCACCTGCTGCAAGCCCAGCGCGTTGCGCAGCAGCCCGAGCACGACCACGATCTTCGTGTAGGACGTGACCACCATCGCGGCGAACGGCAGGACGGCCAGCGCGAGCGCCGCGACGAGCAGCGAGGCGATTTCAGGTGTGCCGTTCATCGGAGTTCGCAATGTGCTGGATGAGGAGGCCGAGGTTGTCCCCGACCGCGACGAGTTCGCCGAGCGCGAGCGTCTGCCCATGCGCGACGAGACGGATCTCCGCATCGGCGAGTTTGAGCGGCAAGGTCAGGATGTAGCCGGGCCGCAGCGCGGCGATTTGCCCGAGCGGCAGATTGACGGTCACCACCTCGATATGCACGGGCAGCTCCATATCGTTCAGATCGACGGTGCGCTCCGCGGCGGCGGTCTCGCCGGTGGACCCGGCAGTGCTCTCAAGGGAAAGATCGGGATCGTGGCTCATCGTCTCAGGGAACGTTTCAAGGATCAGGTGGTGGCCGTCGATGCGGGCCTGCGCGCAGGCGACGCGGCCATCCGCCGCGCCCCATAGCGCACTCGCATGTTCGAGCGGTGCGCCTTGTGCATGGCCGCTCGCACGCGGCCAGCCGAGCAGCACGTCGCCCACGCGCAGCGAAGCGAGCAGCGCCGTCGTGCAACGGCGGCTGCGCAAGCGGATGCGGGTCGGCACGGCGATGGCGGCAAGCGCGTCGGGCAGCGCGGCGGAAGCCGCGCGCGTGCCGGTTATGCGGCGCTCCAGCGCGGCTGCGAGCGGCGCGGGGGCTTCCAGCAGCGCCGCCGTGTGGGCGGCGGTGTCCGCGTGTCCGAATTCGAAGTGGAGCGCGCTCGCGGTGTCGTGGTTGCCGGGCTGTTCGGCATCGAGCGAAATGTCCAGCACCGAGGGTTGCGCGACGCCGTGACCGGCAAGCGTGTCGAGCGGCGCGGCGAGCCACAGATTGCCGAGCGCCGCGCGGCGGTCCTGGTCCGGCTCCGAGGCAATCGCTTCGAGCGCGGCATGACCGCTCACGTCGACACGCACGCACAGTTCGCCATGCGCGCTGCCGATACGCAAACGCGCCGTGCGGGACGACGAGGATTGCGCCGCTGCCGGTTTCACGCCAAACCGGCTGCGCGCATCGAACAGTGCGCGCGACACGCCGGCGAGCGCCGGTGTATAGCAGCGCAACCGGTCGCCGATGCTGGTGCAGCCTTGAGGCATTGACATGATCTCGAACCCTTCAGATGACCGTGACTTCCACCGCGATACGACCGCCGAGACGCGTTTCGAGGCGGGTCTTAAGCTCGTTGCTGTTGTCACAGATTAGCTGCCGCGCCCGCGCGTCCCGGCTATCGAAACGAAGCGATAAACCCCAGCCCGAAAGACTCAAACGCAGCTCCGTGCGCGGCAAAATGGAGGGGTCGAGTTCGACGGCGACGTCCCACTGGCCCGTGCGTTCGACGGCGGGACTCGTGCAAAATCCGGCGACACGTTCCGCGAGATGCTCGGCGAGAAGATCGCCTTCGATCGCCTGGGTGCAGCGGCGAATCATCTGCGTGTCGAATGAAGGTTCGGCGGCCACGTGCCGCGTATCTTGCGTGGCTTGCGCGTCTTGCGTGACTTGCGCGGTCTGCCGGCCGGATGCGCTCGTCGCGCCGCGCAAGCCGGTTTTGCGCGCCACGCCTTGTGAGTCCAACGCGGACGTTCGGCGTTGCTCGCGGATGGCAAGCAATGCGCCGTTCAGCGCTTGCAAGGGCGGAAGCGGAGGCACGGCGGGCAGCAGGGGCAGGGGAGCATCGGCGGCGTCGATGCGCTCGGCCGCTTCACGATCTTGCGTGTCGTCGCTGGAACCGTCGTCGTCAGGCGTGGGATCGTCCGGCGCTTCCTGGTCGGGCATGTCATCGCGTTCGCCTTCGCCGACGCGCAGCCGCGCGGTCTCGAAGAGCGCTCCGAAGCGTTGCGCGTCGGCGTCGGCCTCGGCGGTTTTGCCGCTTGCTGCGCTAGTTGCGCTCGTGGCCGATGCACGCGGCGGAGCCGGCGGCGTGATGCGCACTTCGCGCGTGGAGCGAATTCGTGTCATCGCGTCGCTCCCGATCAGAAGGCGACGCGCCCGACCGGCCGCAGATCGACGTCATCCCCCAGTTCCTGGAACGAATACACCTGCAGCCACTTCATCCGTTGCTCGATCATGCGGCGGAAGTAACGGCGAATATCCATCGACGTGACGATCGCGAGGTTGGGCGGCGGCTGCATGCCGACCAGTTCCTCCAGCGTCTCGAGCAACTGTTCGACCTGTTGCGGTTCGAGCGTGAGAAAGTTGCCGGCGGGCGTCTGCTTGATCGATTGACGGATGGTCTGCTCGACCTCCACGTCCAGCACGATCGCCGGCAACTGCCCGGTGCCGCCCGTCGCCCGATGCGCGATGAAGCGGCCCAGATCGCCGCGCACGTATTCGGTGAGTAGCAGCAGGTCTTTTTCCTTGGCGCCCCAGTTCACCAGGCTTTCGAGAATCGCGCGCAAGTTGCGGATCGGCACGTGTTCCTCCAGCAGCCGCTTGAGCACTTCGGCGATGCGCAGCACCGGCACCACCTTCTGCACCTCGGCGACGAGCCCCGGATATTCGGTGCCGACGCGTTCGAGAATCCACTGTGTCTCCTGCAAGCCGAGAAACAGATGCGCGTGTTCGCGCACCGCGTTGCCCACCGCGTCGGCGAGCGCCTGTTCGCGGCCGCTGCGGGCGGGCGCAAGTTCGACCGGCGCTTGCGGCACGTCGTGCAGCAGGATCTGATAGGAAGCGTCCGGCACCGCCGCCGCGGTCCAGACGGCGGTGCGCGGAAACGGCAGCCCCAATTCGTCGACGAGCGCGCGGCGCGCGGCGTCGAACGCGCGGTTGAGTTCGGCCGTGTCGAGCTTCGCCGCGAGCTGCGGCGCGAGGCGCACCGAGAGCGGCGCGGCGAACGAAGGCGGATGCTCGCCGATGGTCGGCGGCTGTCCCTTGTAGCCGTCGGTACGCAACGACGACAGTTCCGGCCCGGCGTGCGGCTGCTTGTCCTTCAACTGCTTGCGCAGCACGTGGCCGGCGCCGAACAGCGCGACCGCGAGCACGACGAACAGCGCGGACGGAAAGCCCGGCACCAGCGCGAAGCCGCCCAGCAGCGCGGCGGCGCTATACAGCGCGCGCGAACTGGTGGAAAGCTGGCGCACGATCTCGGTGCCGAGCGAACTGGGCTTGCTGTGTTCGTCGGCGACGCGGGTGATGAGAATGCCCGCCGCCACCGAAATCAGCAGCGAGGGAATCTGCGAGACCATCGCGTCGCCGATCGACAGCACGGAGAAGCGGTTCGCCGCTTCGCCCGCGGTCATGCCGTGATAGCTCACGCCGATCACGATGCCCGCGAGAATGTTGACGAGCGTGATGACGAGCCCCGCGATCGCGTCGCCCTTGACGAACTTCATCGCGCCGTCCATGCCGCCGTGCAACTGGCTTTCGATCGCCAGCATGCCGCGGCGCTTTTGCGCGTCCTCGGCGGTCATGTTGCCGGCGCGCACGTCGGCGTCGATGCTCATCTGCTTGCCCGGCATCGCGTCGAGCGTGAAGCGCGCGCCGACTTCGGCCACCCGCTCCGAACCCTTCGCGATCACGATGAATTGCACCGTCGCGATGATCAGGAACACCACCAGGCCGACCACGAGATTGCCGCCCACCACCAGCTCGCCGAAGCTCTCGATGATGTGCCCGGCCTCCGCATGCAGCAGGATCGACTTGGTCGACGCGATGTTCAGCGACAGCCGGAACAGCGTGGTGAACAGCAGCAGCGACGGAAACGAATACAGCGAGGTCGCGTAGGGTATGTACATCGTCACCATCAGCAGCACCACGCTGATCGTGATGTTGAGCCCAAGCAGCGCGTCGATCAGAAACGGCGGCAGCGGCAGGATCATCAGCGAAATCACGGCGACGATCAGCGACGCGATCGCCACCTCGCCGCCGAACTCATTGAGGCGGAGCGTCTTCAACATGGCCTTCTCCATCGGATGTCAGGGGGTTGCCTCGGTGCCGTCGCGCCGTCCGCCGATGCTTTCCACCCAGGCGAGCACCGAGGCGACCGCATCGAACAGCGGTTCGGGAATCGCGTCTTCGAGCGCCACGCGGTAGAGCGCCCGCGCAAGCGGCGGATTGCCGACGATCGGTATGCCGCGCCGCGCCGCTTCCTCGCGGATCACGCGCGCTTCCGCGTCCACGCCCTTGGCGATCACGCGCGGCAAGCCGGATTCGGAGGGCACGTAGCGCAGCGCGACCGCGTAGTGCGTCGGGTTCACCACCACCACGCTCGCGTTCTTGACCGGCTGCTGCTGATCGGACGAAGCGAACTCGCGCGCGAGCTTGCGGCGCTGACCCTTGATGTGCGGATCGCCTTCGGAATTCTTGTTCTCGCGCTTCACTTCGTCCTTGCTCATGCGGTGGTCGCGGATGAACAGCCAATGCTGCACGCCGTAGTCCGCCGCGCCGATCACGAGATAGAGCGCGCCCGAGATGCCGAGCACGCGGCACAGCGTGCCCCAGGCAATGCTGTCGATGCTGCCGATCGGCTCGTACACCACGCCGACCATCAGCGGCACCAGCAGCACGAGGGTTTTCCAAAGCACCGCCGTGATCACCACCGCCTTGATGACGGTCTTGGCGAGATCGATCAGCGAGCGCACCGAGAAGATGCGCTTCAGACCGGACGCGGGATTGATCGCGTCGAACTTGGGTTCGAGCGGCTTGAGCGAAATCTGCAAACCGACTTGCGCGGCGATTGCGGCGATGCCGACGAGGGCCGCGCCCAGTGCGATCGGAAAGACCAGCAGCAGCGCGTGCAGGCCGGCTTCGGCGAGCAGGTCGTGCAACGGCGCATCGGGCGTCTGCAAGTGCGCCACGTCGAGGCCGTTGCGCATCACGATGCGCAGTTGTTCCGCCATGCGCGGGCCGCCCACGCCGAAGCCAACGGCTGCGGCGAGCAGGATCGCCGCGAACGGCAGGTCCGTGCTCTTCACGGTCTCGCCGTCCTGGCGCGCGTCGCGCAGCTTTTTGTCGGTGGGCTGTTCGGTCTTCTCGTCGGACATCGCGAAGCCTTCGTGCGGTGGATTGCGGTGAATTGCAACGAATTGCAGTGGATTGCGGCGGATTGTCATCGGCCGGCGCCGCCGTGATCCGCGCGCGCGGCGAAGCGATGGGTCCGGCGCCGAACCCGCCTCCGGACCGCTTGCCGGCGAAGCGTCCTGTTCGTTCGGCGCGCTCGCGGTTCGGCGTCCCGCGCCGCCGCGGCAAGCACCCCGCGTTACGGTTCGCTCACCGCCGGCCACAGCGTTGTCGTCCGCCATCTCGGCAGACACGCGGAACTACGGCGTTCTGATCACCAAAGGAGTGCTCCATGTCCCTGACGAAATGCAGTAACCGGCTTGTGTCGGCATTGATCGAGGCGCTGATGTTCGGCGCGAAGCACGGCCATATCGAACAGTCGGAGCGGCTGCTTGCCGCGCTGCACGTGCTGCGTCCCGACTTCGTCGAATTGCATGCTTACGACGCGTGGCTGATGATCCGCCGGCGCGATTTCGCCGAGGCCGTGCGCCTGCTGCGTCCGCTCGAGCAGCGCACGCTGCGCGGCTCGTTCGGTCCTTACGTCGCCGCGCTGCTCGCGGTGTCGCTATGCGGTCTCGACGATCCCGCATGGCGCGTCTATGCCAACGAGGTGGCGACGCGCAACGAGGACCCGGATTCCGTCGAGCTCGTGATGACCTTGATGGGCAAGCAGGGCTCGGCCGCGAAGCCCGCGGCCGAAGTGCAAATCGACCGCGGCGAGCTTCAGAAGTTGATGCAGCACCGCCATCTGCGCGCCTAGTGCAAGGAGTACCGCGATGAACGCAACGATCCCACCCATTCCGCCGCTCGACGCCGCCTCCGCGGTGCGGCCCGACGAACCGGTCGGCCGCGCGGGAGCCGGCGGCGCGTCGGGTCCGGGCGCGCTGCCCGAGCCCGCCTCGGAACTCGTCGACCTGTTTCGCAGCAAGCTCGATGCGGCGCGTCTGTCGCCGCCGAGCGCCTCGCACACGCATGGTCCGTCCGCGTTGTCGGAAGTCGTGACGCAGGAGGACCACGCGGTGGCGAGCCTGCGCGGCGAGGTCGACCGATTCGCCGGCGAGGCGCCGATGATGACCGTGCAGGAAGCGGCGGCTCAGTCGATCAAGGTGCAGCTTCAGGTGTCGGAGATGGTCGGCAAGCTCTACGTCGGCGAGGCGGTCGCTCAGGGCACCAAGGGCTCCGTGCAGACGCTGATGAAGAACCAGTAGTTGGCGTGCGAACGACAGGACGGACTCAAATGGCTTCCTATTCAAAACTGGCGCGCACGGTCGTGCTGCTGTGCTGCGTGACCGCGTTGATGACCGGCTGCAGCAAACAACTGTTCGCGCAACTGTCGGAGAGCGACGCGAACGACATGCTGGCCGTGCTGCTCGATGCGCGGGTCGACGTCTCGAAGCAAAGCGACGACGGCGGCAAGACCTGGAGCGTGGCGGTCGAAAGCGGTCAGTTCGCCCGCGCGATGGACGTGCTGCGCGCGCATGGCTTGCCGCATCAGCGCTTCCAGAATCTGGGAGACATGTTCAAGAAGGACGGACTGA
This sequence comes from Paraburkholderia sp. 22099, assembly GCF_052045835.1. Lineage (NCBI taxonomy): Bacteria > Pseudomonadati > Pseudomonadota > Betaproteobacteria > Burkholderiales > Burkholderiaceae > Paraburkholderia > Paraburkholderia sp. 22099. The sequence continues at coordinate 19,307 of NZ_JBQEPU010000008.1, forward strand.
TCTCCACGCCGACGGAGGAACGCGTGCGCTTTATCTACGGCGTGTCGCAGCAACTCTCCGAGGTGCTGTCGCGAATCGACGGGGTGGCGTATGCGAACGTTCAGATCGTGCTGCCGAATAACGATCCCCTCGCCGCGACGGTCAAGCCGTCGTCGGCTGCGGTGTTCATCAAGTATCTGCCGGGCACCGATATGTCGACGCTCACGCCGAATCTGAAGAACCTCGTCGTGCATGCGGTCGAGGGGCTCACCTACGACAACGTCAGCGTGACGATGGTGCCGGGTTCGGCGGCGCCCGAGCCGCCGCCGCCGGTTGCGCCGGGTGTGCCGCAGGAGTGGTTGTGGGCCGGCGGAATCGCCGGGGCTGCCGCGCTGGCCGCCGCGCTGGCGTATCTCGCCCGCCGCTTCGGCGCGGCGCTGAAGGGCATGGGCACGCGCTTGCGCGGGCGCACCGGCGGGGCGGCGACGTGAGCGTGAGCGGCGCGCAGGCAGCGGCGGCCGCCATCGAGACCGGCGTTGACGTGCCGGACCCGCGGCGCCAGCTTCGGTGGCTGCATTCCTACGAAGCGCGTGTTGCCGACGCGGCGGCCCGCTTCGGCGAGCGGCAATGCCGGCGTTGGGGCGTGCCGTTCACCGGCCGCGCGCGCCGCGACGCCTACGCGGCGCGCGACCTATGGCTCGGCTCGCCGCTGCCGCTCAGCGCCTACGCGCCGCGCGCGAACCGGCTTGCGTTGCTCGACGCTGCGTCGCTGCGTCCGGTGCTGGCGGCGCGCGCGATCTATCCGTCGCGCGGCACGCTGCGCCGGATCGTGTCGGGCGCGCGGCGGCGCGCGCTCGCCGATGCATTAGGGGAGCATGCGCTGGCCGCGCTCACGCAGTTGGGCGTGAACGCATCGACGGCCAGCGCGCCGCTTCCCGCCGATCTGTCCGTCGATGCGCTGGTCGGCGCCGGGCGCGCGCTGTTCGAACGCGACGAAGCCTGGCCGCTTGCGCCGGCGCGCAGATTGATCGGCTTGACGTTGGACGCCGACGCCCACGATTACGCCGATTCCACCGCTTGCGCTCGTCCAGGCGAAGCGGCGACGTCCGATGCCGGGCTCGCGGCGGAGGACCAATCCGAAGAATTTCTATACGCGGCCTGCATGCTGTTTCCGGAGCTGACATGGTTATTTGGCTAAGAGCCCAGCAGGGCGGCATCGGCATCGAGCGCGATGTCGTGCGAGCAGCGGAACTGGCGCAGTTGATCGAACTGGATCGCGCGTCCGGCCACTTCGAACGGCGTGCCGACGAACTGCTCGCGAGCGCGCGGCGCGAGGCCGAAACGATACAGCGCGCGGCCGAGGAAGAGGCTGAGCGCGTATTGCGCGCCGCGCAAACGAAATACGACAACGCCGCGCGCCTGGGTTACGAGGCCGGACGCCGTCGCGCGATCCGCGAAGCGCATGAAGCGATGCTGCACGGCGCGGCGTCCGAGCGCGATCTGCTGGTGGCGTTGCGCGAGCGCATTGCCGACATCGTCATGCGCACCGTCACGCGGGTGCTGGGCGAAGCCGAGCGCGACGCGTTGTTCGCGCAGATCGCGGTGGGATTGTCGCGCAGCCTCGAGGGCACATCGTTTCTCACCGTGCGCGTCGCCGAATGCGACCTCGACGAGGCGACGCGCGCGTTTCGGCGCGTGTGCGACGAGCATCGCTGGCCGGTGAATCCCGAGGTGGTGAGCGACGCCGAGGCCGAGCCCGGCAGTTGCGTGTGCGAATGGGACCACGGTCTGATCGAAGCGGGACTGCCGATGCAGTTGCGCGCGATCGCGAGCGCGATACGACGCGTGACGCGTACCGACACGGAGCCGCAAACCGCCGCCGCCGTGAACATCGCCGCCGACGAACTGCTCGACGATGCGCCGCATTTCGACGATCAGCAAATCGACGACCCGCAGTTCGATGTCTCGCATTTCGCCGACCAGCCCACCGGAGCGCCGCAATGAACGAAGTCACCGCTTTCATCGACGCGTTGACCCAGGAGCTCGCCGTCTCCGACGGTACGACGCGTCACGGCAAGGTGGTCGAAGCCGTCGGCACCTTGCTGAAGGTCGGCGGGCTCGACGCGACGCTCGGCGAGCAATGCGAGCTGCGCGACGCGCGCGGCGTGCTGCTGCAACGCGCCGAAGTGGTCGGCTTCACGCGTCAGTTCGCGCTGCTCGCGCCGTTCGGCAGCGTCGCCGGCCTGTCGCGCACCACGCGCGTCACCGGGCTCGGGCGTCCGCTGTCGGTGCCGGTCGGCGAAATGCTGCTCGGGCGCGTGGTGGACGGCCTGGGCGAACCGATCGACGGCCTTGGGCCGTTGCACTGCGACGCACCGCGCCCGGTGATGGCCGCCGCGCCCGATCCGCTGAAGCGGCGCATGGTCGATACGCCGCTGCATACCGGCGTGCGGGTCATCGACGGGCTCATGACGGTGGGCGAGGGCCAGCGCGTCGGCATCTTCGCGCCCGCGGGCGTCGGCAAGAGCACGCTGCTCGGCATGCTCGCGCGCGGCGCGGCCTGCGACGTCAACGTGATCGTGCTGATCGGCGAGCGCGGCCGCGAGGTGCGCGAGTTCATCGAACTGATCCTTGGCGAAGCGGGCATGGCCCGCAGCGTGGTGGTGTGCGCGACGTCCGATCGTTCCTCGATCGAACGCGCCAAGGCGGCTTATGTGGGCACCGCGATCGCCGAGTACTTTCGCGATTGCGGCTTGCGCGTGCTGCTGATGATGGACTCGCTGACGCGCTTCGCGCGCGCGCAGCGGGAGATCGGTCTGTCGGCCGGCGAGCCGCCGACCCGCCGCGGTTTTCCGCCGTCGATTTTCGCGGAACTGCCGCGCTTGCTGGAACGCGCCGGCATGGGCGAGGAGGGGTCGATTACCGCGTTCTACACGGTGCTCGCCGAGGACGAGGAAGGCAACGATCCGATCAGCGAGGAAGTGCGCGGCATTCTCGACGGACACCTGGTGCTGTCGCGCGCGATCGCGGCGCGCAACCGTTATCCGGCCATCGACGTATTGCACAGCCTGAGCCGCGTGATGACGCTGGTCGCGAGCCCCGGGCATTGCAGCGGCGCGGGGCACGTGCGCAAGCTGCTCGCCCGCTATGACGAGGTCGAATTGCTGCTGCAGATGGGCGAATATCAGCAGGGCGCCGACCCGCTCTCCGACGAAGCGATCGCGCAGCATGAGACCATCGAATCGTTCCTCGGCCAGAGCACCGAGGAACTGACCGAAGGCGAGGACAGCCACGCGTTCATCTCCGGCTTCGCGCAGTCATGAGGGCGCTCGTGATTCGCAAGTGGCGCACCATCGTCGCCGCCAAGGTCCGGCGCTGCGAGCGCATCGAGGCCGATCTCGCGCGCGAACGCGCGGCGCTCGCCGAGCGCGAGGCGCAGTTCGACGAAGCCGCGCAGGCGCATGTCGAAGCGCGGCAAAAACGCATGGAGCACGAGGCGCGCATCGTGGCCCTGCTCGACGGCGAGGCGCGCGTCGCCACCTCCGACTATCTGTGTCACGACGCCTGGCGCGCGCCGCTGAAGGAGGCGCTGGAAGCCGCGCGCGCGGCGGAGCAAAAGCGCCGCACGGCGCTGGATCGTCAGCGGCAGAAGGTGGGCGAGGTGCAAGCCGCGCTCGCGCGCGCGCAAGCCGCGGTGGACGAATGCCGCCGCAAGCTCGATACCCTGGTGCGGGCCGCCGCCACGGCCGCCGAACTCGCCGCCGACGAGGAAGCCGCGGAAAACCTGCTGGCGCGCCGTTACGCGAGGTAGCCGATGACACATGATTTTCACGCGTGGTCCGAGGCCCTGCTCGGCTTTTTCGAGGCGTATCACAACCTCATCATCATGCTGATGCTCACGGGCATCCGCATCATGGTGACGTTCATCCTGCTGCCCGCGACGAGCGACACCGCGTTGCCCGGCACCGCGCGCAACGGCGTGGTGTACGTGCTGACGATGTTCGTCGCGGCGGGCCAGGTTCCGCAGGCGTTCGATTCGCTCAACAGCGCGGCGCTGCTGGTGCTGGCCTGCAAGGAAGCGTTTCTCGGTTTCGCGTTCGGCTATTGCGCCGCGCCGGTGTTCTGGATCGCGCAGTCGCTCGGCACCTTGATCGACGACCTCGCCGGCTTCAACAACGTGCAGATGACCAACCCGTTGCGCGGCGATCAAAGCACGCCGGTTTCCACGCTGCTGCTGCAACTCGTCGTGACGCTCTTCTATGTCGGCGGCGGCATGCTGTTCGTGCTGGGCGCGCTCTTTCAATCGTTCAAATGGTGGCCGCCGTATGTGCTGTATCCGTCGCTCTCCAATTCGGCCGAGACGTTTCTGATCCAGCGCACCGACACGATCTGGACCGCGCTCGCCAAGCTCGGCACGCCGGTGATGCTGGTGCTGGTGCTGGTCGATCTCGGCCTCGGCATCGTCGCGCGCGCGGCCGACAAGCTCGAACCGAGTTCGCTCAGTCAGCCGCTGCGCGGCGTGATCGGCGTGCTGATGCTGATCGCGCTCGTCGCGGTGTTCGCTTCGCAGGTTGTCGGCGACGTGCAGCTCGGTGGTCTGTCGGCGGCGTTGGCGAAGGGCATGCTGCCGGAACCGGCGCACTGAACATTGTTGTGAAGTCCCCTGCGGATTGTTGAGTTTTGTTGAGCACGATGTCTCTACCATGGTTTCCGTGCCCGGCGAATTGTCGGGGCCACAGGTTCTCAGGGCGGATCGCATGGTCCGCCACATCGGTCACTCCTGAGGTGGAACCATCATGTTTTCGACAATCTATTTCGCTCTGTCGTCGGGGCTCGCGCAGAAGAACCGTTTGCCGGCGTATGCGGCCGCCATGCTCGACGGCGCGTCGGAACGCGGCTATTGCCTCGTCGACGACGTGCTCGAACGCCCGTCGCACAAACTGGACGACGCGGACGTCGCGCGTCTCGTCGCCGTAGCCGATGCATCGCTTCTGCTCGGCTACGAGCAGGATGCCGAAGAGATGTACCGGCGCGCTCAGAAAACGATCGTCGGCGACGACGACCGTCTGCGCATCATGTCGTGCCGCAACACCGGCTGGCAATTGATGATGCGTGACCGCTACGCGGCCACCGCCAAGTGCTTTGCGCGTATCGTCCAGGACGAGGCGGCGAGTCCCGCGGAGGTTCTCGAAGCATTGATCGCCTCGGCCATGGTGCAACATCAGGTGGGACGTCAACGCGATGCGGACGACGCGCTCGTGCAAGCCGCCGAACTCGCCGACATGCATGAGGAACCCGGCTGGCGGCTCGTGATCGCGCTGCTCGCCCGCGAATTCGACGTGCAATTGCGCATTCGCACGGCGACCACGCTGAGCGATCACGCCTTCTGGAGTTCGGCGCACGTGACGCGCGCGCAGAGTGCCGGCGACCGCGCCGAAGTGACGCGCAAGCTCACCGAGACAACGGTCCTCATGTCGCCGATGCCCGCGCTTCTCGCGCAGCGCCACGAGTATCTGGAACAGCTCGCGGCGCTGGCGCGCGGCGAGCGCATTGCGGCCGCGCCGCTCTTCGACGCGATCAGCCGGCCGCAGCATTTTCGCGGCGCGGGCCAGGCGTTTCTCGCGAAGCTGGACATCGTGCTCGCCGGACTGGCCGGCGGACTCGACGATGTCGCCGACTCGGTGCTCGCCAAGATCAGCCGCGCCGAAGCCGATACCGGCACGCGCCGCTGCAATTTCGACTACCTGTATTGCGTCTCGAAGATCGCGGTATGGCGCGGCAATCCGACCGAGGCGCTCAAGCTTTACGCGAGCTACGCGTCGGAAGCGTTGCGCTGCCTGCGCAGCGAGACACCGGGCCTCGGCGCGATTCAATCGCCGGCGAGCCGCGCGCTGCCCGCGGACGACGTTTCAGCGCGCCTGCCCGCGAAGTATCGCCGCGCGTATCGCTACATCATCGAGAACCTCGATCGCGCCGATTTGAATACGCGCGAAATCGCCTCGCAGATCGACGTCACCGAGCGCGCGCTGCAACTGGCTTTCAAGCGTTCGATCGGCATGTCGCCCGGTGCGCTGATCCGCAAGCTGCGGCTCGAAGGCATTCGCAACGACCTGTTGAACGACGAGCGCATGCAAGGCTCGATCTTCGATACGGCAAGCCGCTGGGGTGTGAAAAGCCGTTCCGCGCTCGCGAAGGGTTATCGCCGCGAGTTCAACGAATCGCCGTCCGAGACGATCCATCGTTAAGCGGAGCCGCCATGAAAGCTATCGTTTCCGCCCGTCGCGGCGCGGCTCTCCGTGTGCGCACGCTGTGCGCGGCCCTCGTCGCAGCCGGCGCGCTGGCTGCGTCGTTGCCGGCTCATGCAGAACGTGTCGCGTGGCAGGGCACGCGCTTCGAATACGTCGCGGACCATAAAGACCTGAAGGACGTGCTGCGCGATTTCGGCGCGAGCCAGCATGTGATGACGTGGATCTCGCCGCATGTCGAAGGCAGCGTGTCGGGCCGGTTCAACGCCGCGCCGCAGCGCTTTCTCGATCAGATGGCCGAGTCGTTCGGCGTGCTCTGGTATTACGACGGCTCCGTGCTGCGCATCTACGGCGCCAACGAAGCCCGCAGCGCGACGCTCGGTCTGACCCACGCGGGTACCGAGGACTTGCGGCGCGCGCTCGGACGCTTGCAGATCGACGATCCGCGCTTTCCGGTGCGCTACGACAGCGTGTCCGGCACGGCGGTGGTGTCGGGGCCGCCGCGCTTCGTCGAACTGGTGACCGATGTCGCGCATCTGATCGATCACAAATCGGTGTCCGGCGCGAAGGTGGTCGTGCAACGCTTTCCGCTGCACTACGCATGGGCGACCGACCGGACCATCACCATCAACGGCCGCGGCGTGACCGTGCGAGGCGTCGCGTCGTTGCTGCGCACGCTGTATGGCCAGGGGGTGCCCGCCAACGGCGACGCGGGCGGCGATCCGCCGCCCGCGCGGCGCGACGCCTACCGCGTGCCGAGCGTGCGCGAGATGCAGGACGACGGCATGACGACCGGCGCGACGCGAACGCAAGGGGGCTCGCACCTGCCGCCGTTGCCGACGCTGCCCGGCCTCGGCGCGGCGCAGTCGTATGCGGGCTCGGGTGACGGCGCGGTGCCGCCGCCTGCCGGAAATATCGCGGATGCCGAGCCCGCCTCCGCGCGCGACAACAACGGCACGGCGCTGTCCACGGCGGGCCGCGCGAGGCAGAGTTCCGCTGCGCGCGGCGCGCCGACCATCGAGGCGGATTCGCGCAGCAATTCGATCCTGGTGCGCGACCGCGCGGAGAACATGGCCGCGTTCGGCACGCTCATCGAATCGCTCGACACGCGGCCGGGCATTCTCGAAATCGACGCCAGCATCATCGAGATCACGGACAACGCGTTGCAGGAACTCGGCGTCGACTGGCGGCTGCATTCCGGGCACGTCGACATTCAAACCGGCAATGGCCAGCAATCGCAGACCAGCAACCCCGGTTCGCTCAATCCGCAGGGCTTTGGCAACCCGCTCGACGCGGCCACCGCCGGCGTGCTGGCGACGCCGGCGGGCGGTGTGCTGACCGCCGTGGTCGGCGGCGCAGGACGCTATCTGCTGACCCGCATCAGCGCGATGCAGCAGACCGACCAGGCGCGCATCACGGCGAGCCCGAAAGTCGAGACGCTCGACAATGTCGAGGCGCTGATGGACAACAAGCAGACTTTCTATGTGCAGGTGTCGGGGTATCAGTCGGCGGACCTGTATAGCGTTTCAGCGGGCGTGTCGCTGCGCGTGCTGCCGTCGATCGTGAGCGCGGGCAATGGCGAGCAGATTCGCATGGACGTGCATATCGAGGACGGCAAGCTCACCGACCAGCAAGTCGGGCAGTTGCCGGTCGTGAGCAACAGCACGATCGACACGCAGGCGCTGATCAACGAGGGCGACAGTCTGCTGATCGCGGGCTATTCGGTGGATCAGGACGATCACACCGAAACGGCGGTGCCTGGGCTTTCGAAGATTCCGTTGATAGGCGGCTTGTTCCGCTATCGCAAGCATCAGGGACAGCGGTTTCAGCGGCTGTTTCTGTTGACGCCGCGGGTGTTGTCGGCGGCGGCGGGCGGGCCTTCGAACGGCGCGCCGGGTGGTGCGGATGGCGTGCCCGGCGGTAACGGGGATGGGTCGGGCTTTGCGCCGCCACCGCCGCCGCCGCCCTCGGGTGCGATGAATCTTCCTGGACAGTCTGGTGCGGCTCGTGTCGCGCAACTCGTCGGGTTGCCGCCGCGGCGCATGGGCGGTGCGGGCGGTGCGGGCGGCAACGTCAGCACGGCTTCGGACGACAAGCATTGAGTCGATGCGTTCGGCCCGACGCGTGGGATTGTTGGGGCTCGCCTGAGTACGGCGGGCCGGCCAAGGTTGTGCCGGTCAGTTTGGGCTAGCCCCTAACGCTTGCTTTGCATTGCGCCGCTCGAACGAACCTTTGAAGATCAGATAGGTGCTGGAACAGGTCACGCCCAAGGAGAGGAACAGGAGCGTGCTCCAGTGGAATGCTCCGCCCAGTGCAAGCTCGAATCCATAGGTGGCGAGAGGAACGACGCTGAGGCATAGCATTGTCGCGATCGGTTCGCAGCGCTGCATGCCCAATTGCAGGAGATACATCGGACCGACGACGCCGAAGCAGGCGATCAGAAAATCGCGCGCGAGATGGCTTGCATCGATATTCACGCCGCCATGGAACATGAGCAAGGCCAATGCGACGAGATAGGTGCCGTGAAATCGGTGTGCGAGGATGAGTTGAGGCGAAATGCCTAACGCGTCGGCTTTCCGCGACCAGATCGCTACCAGTGCCGCGCCGCCGCCCGCCATGAGCGCAAGCGCGAGTCCGAGACCGTCTGCAATCGTGTACGTCTGCATAGTCGTTGTTGCGGAAAAAACCGCGCACGCCAGGACGATCGTCGCCACTGTCAATTCTCGCCACTGACCGCTGCCGTTCCGCAAAGATCGTGAAAAGATCACGATCCACAGCGGGCCAACGGCAGCCTCGACCAGACTCGCTACCGAAGCCTGGGTGAAGGAAATAGAGGAGTAGAAGGCAACGAACGCAACGGCTGTCCCTATGTTCAATAACGCCAATGGTGCGATGTCTTTTTTCTTGATGGCGCTCCTTCTTCTCCTGTCGGAGAGCATCACATAACCGGTAGTAGAACCGGCAATCGCGTAAATACCGCGAAATATGCCTTCCGTTTTCCCAAACGAATGCGGCCCGCACAATGTGCGGGCCGCATTCTTACTACGACCTGAAAAACCCGCTATCTATCGTCAGGCAATACGCCGATGGTTGTCGGCGAGATAACTGAGCAACAGCGTATCGAGCGTGTTCGGCGGCGGTCCCGCCTGCTGAGTCTTCTCGTCCTTTTCCTTCTCCTTCGAGTCGTCCGTTTTTTCCTTGGAGTCGGCCTTGGTTTCGGTCTTCCCGTCGCGCTCGTGCCCGTCGGCCCCGCCGTTCTTCGGTGTTTCACCTCCCGCCGAACGGGTTTCATGCGAGCCTTCCGAGCCGCGACGTCCACCGCGCCGGCCGGTGCCGCCAGGCACCATCGAGGCAAGCGCCAGCACGTCGCCGCCCGTGGTGGCTGCCGTGGTGGGGTCGCCGCCGCTGCTCATCAGCTTCTCGCCGACTTTCTGCGCGCCCTGGCCCACTTCGAGTTCGGTGACCGACTTGACGACCTTGCCGACGCCGCCATGCATGGCGGCCGCGATGGTTTCATCGAGCTGGGCGTTGCCGATATGCGCCGCGGCGAGCGTCGAGGCCACGACAGTCGCCCCCAGCCCTTCGGGCGTCAGGTCGGCGGCGACCTGGATCGCATCCTCGCCGACCTTCGCGAGGTCGTTCATCATCCCGTGGAGGTCGCCATGCGCAAGATCCTTCAATGCGCTCACGGAACCGGACACGACACCTTCGACGGACGACACCAGGTCCTCCGCCGCGGCATCGAGGCCCTTGTTGACATCGCTCTTGACGGTCTCGACTTCCTTTTCGACGCTATTCAACACCTTGTCGAAACCCTTGCCGAGATGCAGTCCCTGCAAACCCTCGAGCGTGGCCTCCGCGCTCGCGGTGGCCGCGTCCGTCGCCGTCTTGCCGACATCCTCGGCCGTCTTCAGCAGGTCCTGCATCGCCAGCTTCAGATTGCCCTGCATCAACGCCTCGGTCATCGCCAGCGCGTCCTGGAACACCTTCTTGAGGTCGTTCTCCAGCGAGTGGGCCACATGCTCGACGCCGTGCACGACTGCCTTCGCAGCCTTCTCGATATCGTGGCCAAGATGCTGGAACGCATGCTTGATCTTTGAAAATATACTCATTGTTTGCTCCTCAATGCGCGCGGCCCACGCGAGCGGGGCCGTTCAGATGGCGACGTGGCGAGGCCGCGCGACGAAGTGGATGAAGGTGCTTCAGGTCTTCGACGTTTGCTCGTTCATCGCCTTGGTGAGCAGCGGCAGCAATTGCGACAGCAGCTTGAGCAACTCGTTGGTGAGCGTGCTCGGATCGGTCGTGCCGTTCGTGTTGTTGTTCGAGCCGTCCGTGCCGTTCGTGCTGGTGTTGCTCGGATCGGTGCTCGGATCATTCGTGCTGTTCGGATCGGTGTCGCCGCTGTTCGAACCGTCGGTTTGCGACGACCCTTGAAGCTGTTGCAACAACTGGATCACTTCGGACAGCAACTGCTGGATCTGCGAGGTCTGATCGCCGCCGCCCTTGCTCGGGTCGCCGCCGCCGCCGGCCTGGTTGCCGCCTTGCGCGCCTTCGATCTGTTGCAGCAGCTTGAGCAGATCATCGACGATCTGTCCGGTCTGCTTGTCGAGCCCCTGGCCGTTTTGCGACGACTGTTGCAGCATCTTCAGGATCTGCTGCAACAGCGACATGATCTGGCTTTGCACGTCGTTCGAATTGTTGCTGGAATCGACGGTGTTATCGCCCGACGTATCCTGCGTCGAACTCGGGTCCTGGGTCGAGCTCGGGTCCTGCGTCGAGCTCGGGTCCTGCGTCGAGCCCGGATCTTGCGTCGAGCCCGGATCCTGTGTGGAGCCCGGATCTTGCGTCGAGTTATCGCCGCCGCCCGTGGACGTGTTGCCGCTCTGCGAGCTGCCGCCCAGCTTCTGTTCGATGATCGCGAGAATCAGTTCGAGCAGCTTCTCGATATCGTTGTTGCTGAGCTTGCCGCCGCCTTGCAGATCCGACTCCAGTTGCTGGATATCGGCCTGAATGGCACTGTTGCCCGAGTCGTTGGTAACCTTGCTCATGAATAGCCTCTTACAGTAGACGATGAGAGAAGCGCAGCGGCTTGAGCACGCTGCGCGTATGAAATCCTGGTGGCCGCGCGACGGTCGCAGCATGGCAACCGTCCCGTAACCAAGCGTAAGAGACTCGATGGGTCGGGCTGTTTCGGTAAACGAAACACCAAGCGTGGCGGCGAATTGGCGGGGAGTTGGCGGGGATGGCGTCGCAGGGCAGAGGAGCCCACGGGGGGAGAGACGATGCGGCGCCGCGCGAAACGCGCGGCGCCGCCATGACCGGCGAACCGGCAACCGATCAACGATCAGGAACGTTCACGAACCCTCGGGCTCCGGCGGCGCGACCGGCCGCTCCGCGCGCAGCACGCTCAACTGACGCGGATGGGAGACCTCGGTGACGCGTTGCAGCGTCGCGAGGAAACTCGGTCCGAGCGTGCGCGACGTGCCGTTCGTTTCCAGCGTGTACAGGAAGCGGTTATCCCAACTGTCGTCCGCCTCGAGCAGCGTGGCGATCTGCGCATTGCGCGTGTTGATTTCCGCAGCCTCGCGCGCGTCCGGCCTGGCGCCAGGCTGAACCACCGCGTCGCGCAATTCGCGCAGCACGTTGATCGTGCGCGCCGCGTCGGGCTTGAGCCAGACACGCTCCGCAAAGAGCTGATTGCCGCGGTCGGCGTCGTGCTCGGCGCGCGCGAGATACTCGTCGATCGGTTCGGGTTGCGCGGCGCCCGCGGGTTGCCTGTTGTACGTGTCGTCCCAGGAGGCGCGGCGGCTATCCACATAGCGTTTGAACTCCTTCATGCTCGTGAAGGTGGTGTCGCGATAGCTGAGCGATGCGTCGATGTGACCGTCTTCCTCGGCGATGCGCCATGTCGAGCCGGTTTCCGATTGCAGCACCGTGGTGCCGAAGCCGACGATCGAGACATTGGGCAGCACGACCGATTTCACATGGCCGGTCTCGTCGGAGAAATTGCCTTGCGGCGCGAGGCCGGCGACGAGCGTCGCCGATGCAGCCGCCATCCGCGAGCTACTGCTGCCCGCGAACTCGGCTTTCAACGGACCGGTTTCCTGGCGGCGCGTGCGCGTGAACCAGGTCTTCGTGCCGCCCGCCTGCAGCGACGGGCCGATCTTGTATCCATCGTGTTCGTAACGGGCACCGGCCGACGCGCTGACCGTCGTCGAAAGCGATTGCGCCTTGGAGTCGAGCCAGTTCACCGACACGTCCGGGTCCTTGTAGAACGAGTGAGCAATGGCGTCCCACATCGACCCCGCGTCGCGCGGCAGACCGTGGTTCGATCCGCTCGCGGTTGCCGCGTCGATCACGCCGAGCATCTTCGCGCGCCACGGGTCGGGCTCGCCCGCGGGCTGCTGCCCGGCCGGCAACGTGCCGGTCGGCTGAAGCCGCGCGCGCACCATCACGCCCTTCGGCTGCGACATGTCGAACACGGCCGGCAGGACTTGCGCCGAACCGATCACCTGGAAGCTCTTGTGAAACAGATTGACGCCGCCTGCCGCGCTCACGCCCGCATGCGACGCCCAGCGTCGATCGCTGCCGACGAACAGTTGCCCGTGATTCGCCGACGAACCGCCGTTGATCATCGCGTGGCGGCCGTGGATGACCTTGACGTCGGGCCCGGCGAGCACGAACGGCAGCTTGCTCGCGCCCGGCAAGTTGAGCAGTTCGGCCACGCCGGTGTTGATGCCGAACTGGCCGCCGTCCGACAGACGCACGTCGTAGGTCATGCGCGGTTCGGTGATCACGCGCTTGAAGTTCTCGAGCACGGTTTGCGGCGTGGATGTATCGGGCGACGCCTCGCCGTTTCGTTCGAGCGTCTTGAGTTGCGTCAGCGCGGTTTTCAGCCTGGCGGCCGTCGAGGCCGCGCTCTCCCGCGAGGCGGCGATCTGGCCGCCCGGGCCGGATGCGTCATGCGGGTCGTTCGCGATGTCTTCGAGTTCTGGGTCCAGCATTTCTTCCGGGACGATTTGCAGTCTGCCGGACGGGATGGCTTCGCGCGGCTGCCTGGCTTCCAACTGGTCGATCAAGCCTGTCAGCGTATCGGTCGTGAGCCGCGAGCCGGCGCGTGATTTCAGCGCGGCATATTCCCGACTGAGCTTGATCTCGCCTTCGCTCACGCCCGCCAACGCGGCGGCGCGCGCGGCGATCGCGTGCCGCATGTGCTTCGGCACCTTCGTCTGATCGCGCCAACCTTTGTGCGCCACGCGCTGATACCAGGCTTCCAGCGTGGCCGCTTGCACGGCGTCGGCAATGCGCGGCTCGAGCGGTCCCGCGCTCCGCGTTTGCGCGCGCTCCGCCAGCGCGCCGGCCAACTGCCAGATCACGTCGGCCTTCTGCAAATCGTCCTCGGGATGGCGCAGGCTCGCGCCGCCGGTGCCGAGCGCAAGTGCGGACATCGGCGACTTGTTGAAGCCGAACATGCGCCTCAGATTGGCGAGCATGCCCGGCTGGCTCGCGCGCCGCGCATAGCGCGACAGCTTCATCAGGCGGTGCTGGGTGCGCGCGAGCGGCGTGCCGGGTCCCTCGTGGGTGAAGCCGCAGCGCCAGGTGAAATAGGCGGACTTCAGGTGTCCCTGCGGTTCGGCGGCGGGGTCCTCGGCGAGTTGCAGCGCCGCGATCAGCGCCTTCGCCGGCACGCTCACGTCGCCGTTCATCCGCAATGGCGCGGGGACGCCCGTGATGCCCGTCGGACGCTCGTGCTCGGGAAGCGCGGCGAGAGCGAGGCGCACCACGTCGTCCATGTTGCTGGGAGGCGGATGGCCTTCGGGCAGCGCGGCGATCAACGCGTTGGCCGCGCGCAGCGACAGTTTCGTCGCGTCGTCGCGCACCGCTCGCGTGACCGGGTCCGCATCCGTCGCGATGCCGCCGCGCAGTTCACTCAACGCGCCGTAGCCGAGCGATGACGCGGCGAGCCGGCGCGCCAGTTCGAACGCTCCGCCTTGCACTTCCAGCAGCGACTCGGCGCCGGTGAGATCCTGGAGCGCCGCGCGCGCGGGCTCGGCGTGCGCGCCGAACGCCTGATGCAGACGGCGCAGCACCAGTTCCTGCCGGGCTGACGCCTCGAGCTGCGCTCCTGCATCGGCGTCATCAGGTGCGCCGAGATGCTGCCGCAAATAGCCGGCGATGTCCTGCGGGAGCTGGCGTTGCGCCGCCGGTCCAGCGGGATTGAACAGTTGGGCCGCAGTGGCTTCCGTGCCGCCCATGCCGACGATATTCGCGACCGGCGCGGCCTTCGTCGCGCCGGCCAGCGCGAGGGCGGCGTTGTGCTTGTGCTTCGCGACGGCCGAGGGCGGCGTCGCATTCGGATCGGGCTGATGCCGCTGATCCGGCGTCACCCCGACGCGCGCGCGCGCGGGCGTGGGCCGCGTGCGCGTGATGCTGCCGAGCAGCGAGTTCGAGATCGTGACGGGCCGCGGCGCGAGCTTGCGTTTCATGTTCGCCCAGAAACTATCGTTGCGCCGGCTCGTGGCGGGCCGCGTCGGCTCCGGTCGTGCGGAAGAGGTGGCGTTCGGCGCGGTGTCGACGCTGACTTCGTCGGTGGCGACGGTCGAGTGCGCGCGGTTCGAACTGGATACGTTAGGAGGGTTCATGGGCGTCGTGGTGAGGAGTGGACGTTGCACGCAGGCGGCCGCGGCTTGCGCGAGTCTCGCGGCGGCTCGCAGGAATGCAAGGTCGAAGCAAGGGCGCCGGGGTATCGACAGGGTAGCGGCGTGAAGCATCGACCTTGGGCCGGCCGCTGCGAAATGCCGTGCGTGCTGGCGAAATCACGCGCGATGCGCTGGCGCGGCCGAAAAACCGGAAGTTTCGTTGCGGTCGATATGATTTCGCCGCTGGGCCGGGCGTGACATATATGGTCCCGATAATCGGCGAGATTGGAGGAGGAACGACGATGGACTTCAGGAGCTTCGTGAGGAATACGACCGCGGTGCTGCGCGGCACGCCGCATACGTCGACCACAGTGGTGCCGACCGCGAGTCCCGTTGGCTCGACGGGAGCGGGCGCGCCGCCACCATCGTCGGGCGGCGCGCGCGCGGGCATCAAGGCCGGCTTCTCGGCCACGCGCGAGCGCTTCAAGAGCCTGCTTGGATTGAGCCGTCCGCCCTACGCGTCAGCCAAGGTGCCGACGGATCGCCGCGCGCTCGTGGAGACCGAGTGGCGCATGCCGTTCGTGCGCGCGAACAGGTTCGGCCGCTCCTTTCCGGCACAAGCCGTGCGGATCGCGCCGCAGAAACCGGCTAGTCCGCTCGATCCGTCCGGCGCGTGGGGCGAGGCGAGCAAGGCGGGCCCGGCGCCGGGTACGAGCGCATCCGCCCAGCGGCGCGCGTCGAAGGCGCAGCGCATGCTGGCCAAGACGATCGGCAAGTTCACGGCGAAGCGCGCGGACAAGTCGGCGAACGTCGACGCCGCGCACGCAAATCGACGCCCGCGCGATGCGGCCGAACTCGAGCATTGGCTGAATCATCGGGAGGGGCTGGATAGCTGGGTGCGGGAGTATTTCAGCGCGGCGCGCGGCAGCGGGGCGGGGACGGCAAGCGGGGTGCGCGAGGAGGGTGATGTTAACGAGGGGAGTGAAGTCGACGGGGGTGACGACATTCACGGGAGCAACGACGTTCACGGGGATGATGACTTACACGGAAGCGATGACGTACACGGGGACGATGACGTACACGGGGGCGACGACGTACACGGGGGCGACGACGTACACGGGGGCGACGACGTACACGGAAGCGATGACGTACACGGAAGCGATAACGTACACGGGAGCAACGACGTACACGGAAGCGATGACATACACGGGGACGATAACGTACACGGAAGCGATGACGTCAACGGCAGCAACAACGTCAACGGTAGCGACGAGCTACACGTTAGCGATAACGTTCACGACACCAACAACGTCAACCAGAACAACAACGCCAACCGCCCTCCCGCACCAGCCGATCCAGTCGCCACCCTATCCGCTTTGCTGGCCCAGGCGGCGCAGTCAACGGGGTCCGTCCACGCCGCCACGGGCGACGTCATCGAGCCAACCGATCCATCCGCAACCGAAGGCACGCACCGATTCGCGCCTTCGCTGATGCTCGGCTACGCCGTGCTCTCCGCGCTCGGCTCGAACGAACCGGCGCGCGCGGCGGCGGCGTTGCAGGCGTTGCCCGAAGTAGTGAGCATCCAGGAGATCGCGCAGCGGGCCGCGGCGTTCGACCCGAACGCCGAGCACGCCTCGGCCACGACGACGCCCCCTCAGTCACCGCGGAATGGCAACCCTCTCCCGCTGAGCTATGCAGCCGACGCATCCGCCGAGGAAATCACGTCGGAAGACGCAAGCGGAATCACGCAAGACCACGGCAACGTCCGCGCGGCCGATACGCTCGATCCCACTTCGTCTCACGCGCCGGTCAATCAGGCGCACGCGGACGCGTGGCGCATTGCCCGCTCGCTCGCGAACACCCACCTGGGCTTCGACCTACTGAAGAACCTCACTCAAAGCGGCGCATCGGGCGCCGACAATGCGGCCGCGCTCGCGGTGCTGCAAGCATGGCAGGCGTTGCCCGAGCCGCCCGCCGACCTCGATGCGGCGCTCGCCGCCGCGCACGCCACGGTCGACGACAAAGGCAACCTCGCTCCGCGCGTGCTGCGTGCGCTGTCGGGTTCGAGCACGCCGCGCGATGCCGCGGCGCTGTTCGCGTGGCGCCAGGCGTTTCGCAGCGACGCGCCAGGCAGTCCGCTAAAGCAGGCGCAAACGCGGCTGAATCGTTTCGTGACGCGCGGGATGTTGCGGCTCGACAAGGCCAACTGGTTTTTTCAGCGCATGTGGGGCATGAAGAAGTCCGCGTTGCGCAGCATGATGCTCGGCACGTCGAGCGCGGCGCTCGCGTCGTACACGAAAGAGGCGAGCCGTTACGCCGGCGCGCTCAAGGCGGCCAGCGCGACCCTCGCCGCCTCGCTGCGCAACCCGCGTCTCGCGACCGGCGCGCCGGACGGTCCCGAGGCGCGCGCGCGCGAAGCCGCGGCGGCGGCGCTGGAGGCGATTGCCGCGCGGCCCGCGGCGCACATCGGCGATCTCGAACTGGACGAAGCCACCAGGGCCGCGCTGGAAAATCGCGAGCCGGTGCCGAGCGTCGCGCAACGCGACGACGCGCCCTTGCTGCTCGACCTCGGCGCGTTGCGCGACTGCGCGAAGCGCTTCCAGGTCCATCGCTGGCAAGACGTGAAAACCGCGTTCGCGCAAGCCGAGAAGGTCGGCGAGGCCAAGGCGCTCAAGCCCGAGAAATTGGGCCGCGCGGAAGTCAGAACCGTGCTGCGTCAGTTGATCAACGATCTACAGCAATCGACCCAGGTCGCCTTCGCGGACGGCGCGCGCTACGGCTTCAGCACGCGCGGTCTGTCGGTCTCGGCCACCAAGGGGCTGCATCACCACTTGCCGTTCGGAGGCGAACTCACGGTTGGGCATTACCGCGGCCGCCGCGCCCTCGTGACCCTGCAGCGCAATAACGTCGGCTTCGATATCTTCATCGGCACCGAACATATCAAGCGCTCGCAGCTCAAGGTGGGCGCGCGCATCGGCTACGCCAGGCGTCTCGACTGGCTCTGCGGCTTGCGCCTGGGCGGCTCGCTGCGCATCGCGCCGGTCGATCGCGAGTTGCGCGAGCCGCGCGGCGTGATGATCCGCGTCGCGCGCGAGCGTCTGACCGACGAGAACCTCGACTGGGTCGCGATGAAGTACGACGATCCGCGCACCACCGAAACCGTGCTCGACATGGTCGACTTCCTGTTCGAGGAAGCGCGCGAACCGGTGCGCGAGAAGGGCGCCGAAACCTCGCTGTTCGAGCGTCTCGCGGCGCGCATCGGCGACCGCACCGATATTTCGATCGGCTGGCAGGACGGTAAGACCAAGGCGTCGCGCCAGAGCATTCAGGCGACGGGCGGCGCGTCGGTGTCCGGTCCGCAGTCGAAGGGACGCGGCACCTTAGGGCTCGACGGCACGGTGACCGTGGACCTGAACAGCCGCAACGACACGGCCGTCAACGAGGCAACCGGTTCGCTCCGCTACGACCGCCGCACCGTGACATCGAGCGTGCGCGTCTCCACGCAGGGCACGGTCGGCGTCGGCCCGGCGTGGCACAAGGGCGATCTGACGGGCGGGTTGCCGGGCGCGTCGCCGCTCGGGATCGGCGGCGCGTTGCCGGAGCGGCTCGTTGCCGCGCGCGTGATGCTGCCGGAGCGCGAGGGGCGGCTGCTCAATCGCGGCTGCTTCGCGGACCAGCAGTTCGCGTCGTTCAACGCCTTTGTCGCGGCGGTCAACAGCTCGCGCGAAGAATGGATCGAGATGTACCGGAACAATCACAACTGCGACTATCCGACGGCGGTCGTCAAGATGAACGCCGACCTCGCGATGCTGCAGAGCCATCAGCGCTCGAATCACACGTTCCTCGTGCGGCGCCGCCTGAAGCCGGAGTACGCGCGGCGCGGCGACGTCTATCGCGCGCTCGAACGCATGCACGATGCCGCCGCGCAAGGGGCGGGCGGCAAGGGCGAGGACTGGTCGCGTCCGCTCGACGCCATGTTGCGCGAGCGCGCGTCGTGGCTGCCGGAGCGGATCGCGGTCAACGAAGTGGCGGGACGCGTGCACAGCACACCGGGCGTGATTACGCCGATCGGCGGCGTCGCTTCGGCAAGCGTGCTCGCGCAGCGTGAACTGCTGCGCTCGAAAGCGTGAGGTGTCGAAGGGCCGGATATCGATGAGTCTGCACGGGTTTCCTCGAAGTGGCGCCGGGTTGCGTCGGCGTTTCTTCGGGTTTCGCGGGGTTGCGCGAGGTTTCGCGAGGTTTTCGTTAAGGGATGCCATGTTTCGCTGCCGCTGCGAAGGAGAGCACCGGGTGACGCCTAGCATGCTTTCGCGCGCCACCCCGAAACTCTCTTGGAGAAAGACATGACTCGCATCAATTCGGCTCATACGCCGGCGACCGATCACACCTCGGAGGCCGGCTCGTCCGGCGCCGGCCAACCCGCCGCGCGCCGCGGCGGCACGTCGCGCAAGCGCGGCGCCACGTCGCTGGGCGGCACCGGCAGCCCGCAGCCGTCGGCGCCCAAACGCGCCGCCACCGGCGGCGGCGAGACCGCCAATCCGCCGGTGCGGGCCGGCGCGGACAAGCTGCTGCGCGCTCACACGCGCTTTTTCGACGACAACAGCGTGTCGGTGCGAGGCTTCGACGTGTCTCCCGCAGGGCCCGGCGCGGCGGGGCAGAAGCGCGCGGTTTCGCAGGCGTTGCGCGGCACGCCCGAGCTGTCCGCCATGCTGACCGCCACCGTCGACACCCTCGCGCAGCACCCGCTGGAGAATGCGCACGCGAGCCGCAACGCGACCGGCGACTGGATGTCCGATTCGCACTTCCACCCGACGAACTACGTGCAGCAGGGCATGGTGCCGCGCGAGATGCTGAAGATGATGGACGAGGTCGGCATCCACCGCAGCGTGATGTCGCCGATCCCGACGGACGTGATGCCGTGCGGCAGCCATGACGAGCACACGCACGCGCCGAACCACAACAAGATTCCCGCCGAGTCGTACTACGTGCAGCAGAAGCACACCAACATTCAGCCGCATGAATTGACGCCCGAGGTCGAGAAGGAAATCACGCAAGGCGCGCACTTGATGCTGAACCAGCAGGTGGATGCCGACACCGCGTTGTTCATGCAGATCGCGCAGCTTTCGCATGCCGAACGCGACCGCCTCGACCCGATGGTGACCGGCCTGCACCTGGGTTCGCCGCTGAGTCCGCAAGCGCTGCTGCTCAAGCTCGCGACGCATCCCGGCATGTTCACCGGCGTAGGCGAAGTGACGATCCACAAGGAACTGGTGCAGCAGCAATACGAGGGATCGCGGCAGGCCAACCTGACCAACAACGTGCAGTCGTTCAAGCAACTGGTGGCGACGGCCGGCGTGATCGGCATGCCGGTGGTGCTGCATTGCGACGTCGATTCGACGGAGAACCAGCGAGCCAACGGCATCGGCCAGCCGCAGTATCTGAACGATCTCAAGAAGCTTTTCGCGTCGCCGGAGACCAGCAAGACCACGCTGATCTGGGCGCATTGCGGCGGTATCGGACGCTTCGTGCGCAAGCCGATCGACCACGCGAACAACCTGCGCACGATCCTCTCCGATCCGCAGATGAGCCACATCCACATCGATATTTCGTGGTCGCGCGTGGCCCGTCAGATCGTCATGAAGACGCAGCCCGACGGCACCGAAGTGCCGGATCACGAATCCGTGCATGCGTGGGCGGCGCTCATCAACGAGTTTCCGGACCGCTTCCTGTTCGGCTCGGACGCGCTCAATCCGCAGGTCAAGGACACCTGGGCGGAAACCGGCAACATGTATAAGCCGCTGCTCGACAAATTGACGCCGGAAGCGCGTGTCGCGGTGAAGACGGGCAACTACGATCGCGTGCTCACGGAGGCGCGTCCGAAGGTGCGGGCTTTCGAACAGCACGTGCTGACTCGCGACTTCGTGGAAAAGGGCTTGCGTTCGTCGGGCGACGGTCGCGTCAACGACGGTCCGCATATCGATCCCGAGGCCTTGCGCGCCGCGCGCGATGAAGCGTATGCGAACGCGGGCGTCGATCACACCGGGCGTCCGCTGGACGCCGCGGTGCACTGAGCGTTGCCTGGCTGACCGGCGCTCGCGCGTCGGCCGGCGTCGATGAGAAACGCGCCCCGCGGGGCGCGTTTTCTCGTCTTGAGCCCTCCAACGATGAAAGACGCGGTGAGCTTCAGCCTACATTCGCTCGCGGCGTCTCTTCCAACGACGCGCGAACGGCAAGCGCTTCCATTGCGCTTTCGTAGGCCGCACGGAGTTCGAGGAGTGCGATCTTGCCGCTGGCTGTCTCCGGGTTCAGCACACGCTTCTTGCTGAAATAGCGCCGCGTCACGAACTCGACCGTCGCTTGATCTTGTGGCACACCGAGCACCGTGTGCCAAGGGCGCGCCGCATGTGCGCCGGCGGTGTGACCGGCGACTTGCGCCGGTTCGCCTTCAGCGCGCTGGTTCGAGGCCGCCGCCGCGCCGCTTGCAGCGTAAGCCGCATGATGGCCATGCGCGGCGGGACCGTAGTGATAGGCGGGCGGCGTGTGCCACGGAGCCGCCGAGGGCCAGGCAGGCGGCGTCGCGTTCATGCGGCCGCTTTGCGTCGAGACGAAGAACGGCCGCGTCGCGCTCGGATAGAGCCCGAAGCTCAACGTGCGAAAGCGCCCGTTGAAATGGAAGCCGATGTGCATCTGCTTGCCGACGGGACCGTCGCCGGAGCCGTAGCTGAAGCCGAACCGGCTGTTCGCGCCGACTACCCGGCTGTGATAGGAGGGCATGCCCCAGGTCGGCTGCGGTTGCCAGTGCTGCGGTTGCGTGTAGGCCGCGTATCCGTGCGGCGAGAACGCGGACGCCGTTGCGGGATGCGTATGCTGGGCCGTCCAGTTCCAGTTCGAATGATAGGGCGCGTGGTACGGCGCCGCCCACGGTTGCATGTGCGGCGCGTACGCATAGGACGCGTAAGACGCGTAGCTCGGCCCGAGATGCGGACCGAAATATGGCACCGGATACGGGTAGGCGGGAGCGCCGTGGCCGCTTTGAGCCTCATGCGAGCCGGCGGTGGTTTGGCCGGGCGCGGGAGCGGGCGCGGCAGGAGTGGTCGCCGTGGTCTCCGTTGTCGTCGCGCTGGTTGCGTTTGGCGGATTGCTCGCGTTGCCGGTCGACGACGCCGTTGCCGGGTGCTCCACCGCTGCATCCCTCTGCGTTGGCGGCGCTGGCCGCTCTTCTACCTCACGCGCGCGCGTGACGCTGAACCGCGCGGCGGGCGGCGTTTCCTGATCCGCCTGGAAGCGGCGCGAGAAGGCGGCGACGCGATTCGTGATGTCGCTATGCGACAGCGTGCGCCGCAACGTGCGCGGCGCGGGCGCACCCTGCGTTCGCCGCTGCAACGAAGCCGCGCTTCCGGGCCCCTCCTGCAAGCCGGCGCTCAAGGCGCGCGAAGGCCGATTGCCTCGCGCGGCGGCGTGGTCCTGAGCCGGCGCCGTGTCCGGTCTATCGACGGTCGAAATGCTGGGCGAGGAAGTGATTCGATCGGGCATCGGATGCTCCTTGTGCCGCGGATGCGCGCATTCGCGATGTGATGAGCGGCCGGTTTGCGGCTCGCGCGGATATCGGAGCGTAGACCCGCGCGGCCCGCGCCGCCCGCGCGCGCGGCGACGCCGTGGCGCCGCAAACGAAGCGTCGTGACGACTTCGCTGCCGGCGCAGCCGTTTCGCCGCCGTGCCGCGCGGACGAGGGTCGAACTGGCTAACGTCGCGCTATTCATAGAAGCGATTCCAGCCGGATACGGCAAGGCGAGGCCCGATGACAGCAATGATCCAACCGCGCGCGCAAGCGCTTGTCGACACGATTCGCGAGCGCATTGCCGAGGCGGCGCGCGTTCCGGGACTGGCGGCGCGGCACGAAGCCATCTTCGACATCGTGCCCGAGTTGAAGGCGCAAATCGACGCGTCGCTGGCCGGCGACACGCTCGCCGCGGGCCAAGCGCTGCAGTCGCTGCGCGAAGCCTTCGAAGCGTTCAAACGCGACCACGCGATTGCGCGTCTGCCGTACTCGCCGCAAATCGACGCGCGCTATCCGTATCGCGATGAGTTCGCGAACCCGGTTCACATCGTCGCGCTGCGCTCGAAGCAGGGCACGACGGATGCGACGGCGGACTCGCGTCTCGCCGCGGTGCAGCCCTATATCGATCCGGCTCTGCCAGATCGCGTGCGCGCCGAAGCCTATGCGAACGCAATGCACTGTCGCACGATCAGCCCCGCTGACTTGCGCGATGCGCGCGAGCACGCGCTGATCGGCGAGCGCGGCGCGTTCGCGGCGCGGGCGATTCACGCGGGCGAATGTCTCGGCGTCTACGGCGGACGCCTCATGAGCGCGGCGATGTTTTTCTCGTGCGTCGAGGAGTCGTTCGTGCTCAGCGCGAATTCGGGCGATAGCGTCGCTTTCATCGACGGCGAGAACATTCTGGCGATGGCGAACACGTCCCTCGCCTACGACGCCGAAGGCGTGCCGGTTGCCCAGGCCGATGACGACGGCTACAACATGGAGGCGCAGACGTTCGATGCGTCGTCACGCTGCGGCCGGCACTTTTCGATCCGCGCGTTCTTCGCTCGAAGAGATATCGAGCCCGGCGTCGAACTGAGGTGGAACTATCGCTATTCGCCGGAAATCGTCGAGCATGTCTTTGGCGGCGCGCGGCGGCAAGTGCAACGAGTGCGCGCGAGCGAGCTCTATTCGGGCTGACCCGCGCGGGCATGCGTGTTCATTCGTGGAAGCGTTGCTGTCGGCCGCCGTGCTTCGATCCGGCGCGTCGGCCGATATAAGGCACACGCGACGAAGCGCGCGTGCGTGAAGCGATGCGTCAGTCGGAGCGGTCGCGTTTCGCCGACCGCTCCGCGAGCGCTTCCTTGATGGCGACGCACAGACGGAAGGCGACGATTTGCGCCTCGCCGCCGGCCCGCTCGACGGCGTCGGCCTCCTGGCGTTCGAGCGCGTGTTCGTATTCGCGCAACACGGCGATGTCGTCGCCCGATGTTCCGAGGCATTGCGCCGTGCCCGTGAGTTGGCGAGCGATCGACAGCGCATCCGCATAGCGGTGTTCGGACAGACACAGGTCGAGTTGCGCGCAGTAGCCGCGAATCTGCTCGAAGTGCTTTTCGAGCAACGCGGCAAACTGCTCCGGCGGATAAGTGAGTGCGAGCCGGGGCGCATCGCCGTCGACGTCGCGCGGTTCGCCGGCACGGGACGAGCGCTTCAAAGGTTTCATGTATCGAAGAGTATTCAGCAATTCATCATATGTAACGGGCTCGGCTCGCAGTCGACGCGACAGCCGACAATCGACGTAACGATACATCGGTTGGCCGCGCCGCGCAGCTTGCGTGCCCGCGAGAAGCCCCGTTCGCCGCGCTGCAATGCGAGGTTCAATGCGAGATTCGTCATCGGCTGGGCGCCGATGCGCCGCGGCAGCGCAAACCTCGATTGTCCCATCGCATGACTGGCATCCGCGCCACGGGGACCGAACCCCCGCGCATCTAGCCGAACCGCAAGCACGACGCGCCGCGCCGCGCGTCAATGTCGATGTGGCGCTCCGGCAGGGATGCGTTCCGCGATCCGCACCGTTTTATTTTTGCCGCGCCGCAACTTTAGGGGCGGCGGCGGGCACTTACGTCCAAACATTGGGATCAGGACGTTCGAGGACAGCCGCATGCCGAGCCAGGGAGTCAACCAGAGCCGCGTTTTAGCCGCCGCGCGCGGCGCGGGAAAACCGCTCGACCGCCGGCCGGCGCGGGCCGGTTTCAGGAGGAGCGACAAGTGAATCCTCCGGTCGATAGGGACGCTGTGCATCGGCACGCATGGGAGTCGATTCCCTGGGTGCTCAACGGCAGCGCGTCGGAACACCAGCGCCGTGCCGTCGAGGCGCATCTGCGGGAGTGCGCGCGGTGCCGGGCCGAGTGGGAATTTCAGCGCAAGGTTTACATCGCGATGTCGACGGAGGAACAGTCGACGGACGCGGCCGCCGACAGTGCCGCCGAGCGCGGTCTTGCGCATTTCTGGCAGCGTTTCGACGATGCCGGTCAACACTCGCCCGCGCCGTCGGCGAAACTCACCGGCTGGGCGTCGCGCGGACGCCTCGCGGTGTTGTCGTATGGGCTCGCCGCCGCGGTGCTGCTCCAGGCCGGCGCGCTCGCCGTGTTGGGCGGGCAATGGTTCAGCCGGCCGCCCCCGGCGCAATATCGCACGCTGTCGCAGGCCGAGGACGCGAGCGCGGCGCCGACCGTGCGGCTCGTGGTCGATCCGGCCATGCCGATCGGTCGGCTGCAGTCCGTTCTGGCTCAGTTGCAATTGCAGATCGTCGCGGGGCCGAGCGAAGCCGGCGTCTATTCGCTCGCGTCGATGCAGGCCAGTGCCGATACGTCGAAGCAGATCGCCGTGCTGCGCGCCACCCCCGGCGTGCGTTTTGCCGAGCCCGTGGGGCGGGCCGCCGCCACGCCTTGACGACGTGAACGCTTGGCCCGCGCGAGTTCCGGTGCGGAGCCCGGCGCTCGCGGTGCAATGGCGCGGCGCATTCCAGCCGCTTCCTGAGCGCTTCCCCCTCGCGCCTTCAGATGCGGGGTCCGGCGGCTGTCCGGTCCCGCCTGACGGGCGCTCTCCCGCCGCGCGTCGTTTCAATCGCCTGTTTCAGCGAAGATCCGTAGTTTTAATTCCGTCGCAAAGATGTTCAGATGATGCGTTTCGGAGACGCTTCTCCCCGGCGGGTTGGGCGCCATTCATCACCAAAGCCACTTAATCGGGCCGGTTTTCTTCGTTTGTCCGTCCCGCGCTCCGGCCATACCCTCTACGCATCGGGCGACGTCGTCGTCCCGACCTCGGTGTCTTCTTTCATCCCAGGAGCGGAGCGTAACGTCATGGCCAAGCTGCTGTACATCGAATGCTCGCCGCGCAAGCAGCATTCGGCATCCATTGAAGTGTGCAATGCGTTTCTCGACGTGTACCGAGCCGCGCATCCCGGCGACGCGATCGAGACGTTGGACATCTGGGCGCTCACGCTGCCCGAGTTCGACGGCGACGCGCTGGCGGCCAAGTACGCCGGTCTGCGTGGCGACGCATTGACGCCGCAGCAGGCGTCGGCGTGGCGGCAAATCGAAGCGCTCGCGGCGCCGTTTCAGGAGGCCGACAAACTGCTGTTCGGCGTGCCGCTGTGGAATTTCGGCATACCGTACCGCCTCAAGCAATTGATCGACGTGATCTCGCAGAAAGACGTGCTGTTCACGTTCGACGGCGCGGGCTTTAGCGGCAAGCTGGCCGGCAAGAAGGCGGCGGTTGTTTACGCGCGCGGCCTGGATTACGCGTCGCCGGGGTCGTTCACGCCGGCGCGTGAGTACGACCTGCAACGGCCGTACATGGAGATGTGGCTGAAATTCGTCGGCGTGACGGACGTGCAGCCGATCGTGGTGGAGAAGACGCTCTTCGGGGCGGACGGCGAGCCCGACCGCGCTGCGGCGCTCGGCGCCGCGCGCACGTTGGCGCGCGATTTTTGACGCGGCATGCTGGCAGCTTGCGCTCGCGTGCTGTCGGGGCGAACTTGCGTTAGTTCGGATCGCCAGGAGTAGGCAGCACCGCGTTGCAGATTTCATCGACGGTGGCGGGCGCGGCATGGGGCGCGGCGAACACGGTGAATTCCACCTTCGGCAGCGCCGGCAGCCGCGGCTCGCCGGCGAGCGCCCGAAGTCCGCTTCCCAACTGGCCGCGCACGGCCGGCATCACGGCGAAGCCGGCCAGTGCCGCGGCGCGCAGCCCCGCGCTGCTCGGGCAGACCATCGCGATGCGGCAGCTTACGCCGGCTTGCGCGAGCGCGGTGAGCGCCGCTTCGCGATAGGGGCAGGGCTCGGGAAAGAGTGCCAGCGGCACCGGCAGCGCGGGGTCGAGCGCCGCGCCTTCGGCGAACGCCCAGACGAGCGGTTCGCGCCACAGCAGGCGGCCGGGGCGCGCGTCGTGGCAGCGGCCGCCGATCACCAGATCGAGTTCGCCTTCGTCCATGATTTGCAGCAGATGCGCGGGAATGCCGACTCTGACGTCGACCGTCAGGCCAAGGCGGCTGGCGGCGAATCGCTGCAGCGCCTGCATCAACGCGGCGCTGACGATGTCCTCGGAGAGCCCGATGCGCATCGGACCTCGGGGCGACACGCGGGTCAGTTGCGTGAGCGCGTCCTGATTGAGCGCGAGGATGGCGCGCGCGTAGCCCATCAGCAATTCGCCGTCCGATGTCAGCGTGACCGAGCGCGTGGTGCGAAACAGCAGGCTTTTTCCGGCCTGTTCCTCGAGCCGCCGCAAGTGCGCGCTGATCGCGGATTGGGTCAGATGCAAACGGTTCGCCGCGCGCGTGAAGCCGCCTTCCTGAACGACGGTCACGAAGGATCGCAGAAGCACGGTATCAAACATGGTTCACTCGAAACGCTCCCTGAAGTCCGACGATGTTACTTTCAATTCACGAAGACAGGCTGGGATAGTGTGACGAGGACGGATCGCTTACCGCTTTACTCTCACGTTCACCGGAGCAGTCCAATGCATGGCTTTTCGGTACCGTTGATCGACATGGAGCGCCGCCAGGCCGGCGGGCAACCCGCCGCGGCGGGAGCCGCGCAGACCGCCGACGCGCCGCCGGAGTTGATCTGGCATACGGATCGCGATCTCGCGGCGGATTCCACCGCGCGCCGCCCGGACGCGCAATCGCATCTGATCCGGGAACTGGCGTCGGCGGCCACGCCGGCGGAGCGCATGCGGCTTTTCGCGGGCTTGCTGCGGATCATCGGCTTCAACACGGTCGCTTATGTGACGCTGCAGGTCGTCAACGAGCGGGTGGCGCGCGCGTTCATGGTGGAGGGCCTGGTGCCGGCGCAGTTTCGCGGCAATTACTTCCACGAACGTTATTTCGAAGTCGATCCTCGCCTCGCGATCGGCCGTGCGCATGCGCCGCCGGTCGTGTGGGACCTGTCGCAACTGAACAAGGCGTGCAGGAGCCGCGGTCGCGACCCGCGCGCGAACCGCTTCCTGCAGGAGATGGACGCCGACGGCATGCGCTCGGGCATCATGCTCGGCCTGCCGGTTCCATCGAGCGGTTTCCAGGTGATCGTCAGTTTCACGTCGATGAACCCGAGGAACAAGTGGATCGACAGCAGCATCCTCGCGCAGACGCTTGGGCTCGGTTTATCGCTGCATCAGCTTGCGGCCGCGTACCGGCGCACGATCGCGCGGCAGTCCGTGGCGGCGACGGTGTCGGAGAGACAGCGGGAGATTCTGCTGTGCGTGGCGTCCGGTCTGTCGGACAAGCAGATCGCGTTGCGGCTGCATACGAGCGTGCATAACGTCGACTATCACTTGCGGCTGCTGCGCAAAACGTATGGCGTTCGCCATCGCTCGGAGCTGGCGTATCTGGCGGGACGTCTGCGCTTGAATGGATGACCGCGAACGTCCGTGCGCGATCGTGCTGCATGGCCTCCTCGCGCGCCGCACGAGCGCGCTGACGTCACGAGGTCGGCATCTGCCCCGCCAGAAAAGCCAGTTGCGTGCGGTTGGTCGCGCCGCACTTCTGGCGCAGCCGCCGCAGGTGGTAGTCGACGTTGTGCGCGGTGATGTGCATGCGCAACGCGATTTCCTTGTCGGACAGGCCGGCCGCCAGGAAGCCGAGAATGCGCATCTGCGGCGCCGATAATTCGGCTGCCGATTCGCGCCGGTTGATCGCGCGCACATACGCCGAAAAGCGCTGATGCACCGACAGGCCCAATGTCAACGACTGCACCACGACGCTGTCGGTGATCCAGCCGGCCTGCTCGCTCGGCGCGGCGAAACTGATGATCGAGCGCAGCCGCGTGTGCGGAATCGGCAGGCCGAAGATCAGGCCGCTGCCGATGCCGCCGTCGCGCATCTCGTCGAACATCGCGCGCATGCCCGGCGGTGAGCCCGCGCGGCGCCACGCTTCGACGAGCCGCCGCCTATCCCAGACGTGCGGCGCGCTGCCCGTCAGCGCGGCGGCGAAGCGCGGATCATGACGGTGATAGCCGGCTTCGAAATAGTGCGGCGCGAGATTCGCCGACAGATAGCTGCGCGGAAAATAAAGACGCTCCGGACGGCCCTGCGCGTCGAGCTTCACTGTGAGATAGCCGAGTTCGCTGAAGCCGACGAGGCGCAGCATGCCGCGCACGAGCCGCATCCGCTCGTCGGTATTGCGGGCGGCGCCCAGGTTGGCGGCGATATGGGTTTCGCCGCCCAGTTCGTCGCGGCGGATCGTGCCCAGCAGTTCCGCTTCGTCGAAGTAGCTGATGTCAGGCGTGTCGACGGCTCGCGCCGTGACCGCCGCCTCGCTCGCCGAGGCCGACGGCTTGCGGTCGTAGCCGCTCATCGCCATGCGGCGCACCGCGAGGCCCGCAGGCTCGTTCAGAACCTCCGTTCCGTATGTCATACGCTCCCCCTGTTGTCGTTATGGACACACCTCGGCCCCGGCGAATCGTGTCGCCGGATGTCCCGTAGCCAGGTGGTGGTGCGGCCGTCCGCGTGACAGCGGCCGCGAGCGTACAGCGTCAGTCGCCGAGAATGCAGCCCGCGATATACGCGAGCTGCACGCGGTTCTGCGCGTTATAGATTTTCTTCAGTTGCCGCAAGTGATAGCCGACGTTGTGCGCCGACATCGACAGGGATTCGGCCATTTCACGATCGCTCAAGCCCTGCGTGACGAAGCGCAGGATCGAACGCTGCACGTCGTTGAGCGTATCGGCCGTCAGCGAGGGCAGCAGACTGCGCGCGCGCGCCTCGATGAAGGTGTGCAGGCCCACGCCGATTGCGTACGCTTCGCCGAGCGTGGTGTCCGCGATCCAGCCGCGACCCGTTTGCGTG
Organism: Paraburkholderia sp. 22099; assembly: GCF_052045835.1. Classification (NCBI taxonomy): domain Bacteria; kingdom Pseudomonadati; phylum Pseudomonadota; class Betaproteobacteria; order Burkholderiales; family Burkholderiaceae; genus Paraburkholderia; species Paraburkholderia sp. 22099. The sequence goes on from NZ_JBQEPU010000008.1 coordinate 49,051, forward strand.
CTCGACAGCGTGATGATGCAGTGCTCGAGCGGATTGCCGGTGGCGAGGCCGACACTCACGCCGCTCTGCAGGCCCGCCTGCTTTGCCGCATGGCTGAAGCGGCGCGCGAAGGCTTCGCAGCGCTCGGCCATCGGCGTGGAAAACATCGATTCCAGATCCCACGCGAACGGCCATTCGAAACGGCACGCATAGGCCACGCGCGGATCGATTTGGAAGAACTGCTCGCGCCCATAGCGCTCGGCCCAGCCGGGCGGCGAGTAAGTGTCGAACCAGGCGGCGCGGCTGACGAATTCGCCGATCCGCACGATATGGCAATAGCAGAGCGAGTCGAACCCCGCGCGCTGAATCACTTCACGCATGAGCGCTTGCCGTGCCTCGCTGCCCGGTGCTTCGAGCAACTGCCGGCCGATACCGGCCAGCCCCTGCCCACCGGCGCTCAGCGCCGTGTCCGGCGCCGCCTGTGCGCCCTCGTGATCGAGTTGGGTATCGCCGAAGGTGAATAAAGCGGTGTGCTCTTCGCCCGTTTCGCTCATTGATTGATTTTCCGCTGGAACTTCGTGTTCCGTTTTGCCGCTCCGCAAGTGCCCGACAGGCTTACGCGGAACTGGCTCGCGCTCGCGCCGAATTCGGGCAAGCGAGCGCCGGGACGTGGCTCAATTCTAGAAGCGAATAAATCGTCCGACAATTGGCACTCGCGTAGTTTTCGGAGTGTGCAGGGGTTTCGGGTGACGTAAAACTACGAACTCACGTGACGAAACCGAGGCGGCGAGTTAATTCGGAGGCGCCGCGGGAACGATATGCCGATCGATGTAACAAAAGCGGTTAATTCGGCAGATTTTACGGTTTGCCACTTTTTTATTAAAGCATTTCCGGTTTCAGGTATGACGCGTGCGGCTCGTGCCTTTGGATGATCGCGATTGTGCGATCGCGGTTTCTTTAACGCATTGCGCTCGAAATTGGAGCCTGTGATGTTCGTTGTCTATTGGCTCGAAAGCGGGCTCGAAAGCGTGAGCGGAGACGCTGGACAGGAATGCGCCCGCTTCAGGCGCTTCGACTCCGACGCGCTCGCGGAAGCGCTCAAATTCACCGAGGTTTTACGCAATGCCCAATTGCAAGGCGGCGGCGTCAGCTTTGTGACGTTGTGCAGCGAGAATCCGCAATCGGTTGGACGCTCGGGCGCAGCGGACCCACCCGCGGACTATGCATGGAAGAAGCGCCGTTCATAGCGCGAGTGGAAGCCTGTGCCTTCTCCTCGTGGTTGCGTGGTTGCGCGTAACCGCGCCGCTCATTCGATGGCGAGGTTGCCCGCTGAACTGGTTCCGGGCGCATCGGTCGCGACCGCGAGCCCCGTTTCGTACGCAAACCGGAACAGATCGGCATCGCGGTCGATACCGAGCTTGCGCATTGCCCGCGTCTTCTGCGAGCTGATGGTCTGCTTCGTGCGATGAAGCCGCTCCGCGATTTCGTTGACGGACATGCCGGATACAAAAAGCCGCACCACTTCCATTTCACGCGTGGTCAGCGTGCGCGTGCGTGCGCTCGCGTTAGAGGCGAGTTCGGCGTGTGCGCCCTCGGGCGCGCGCGACGTGAGGCGGAAGTACGTGGCGCCCGCGTACACGGCATGAATCGCCGAGATCACGTGACCGGTGTCATGCGATTTGCCCAATACCCCATGCACCCCGAGGTTGGCGATCTCCTGAGCGATAGCGGGGTTTTCTATGGTTGTGAAGACCACGATCTTGAGCGCCGGATAAGTCCTTCGCAGATAAGCGAGAAGGGTCATGCCGTCGCCATACTCGCCGCCGGGCATTGCGTAGTCGGTGATGACGACGTCGCAGGGCACCGCGTTCAGCAGCTTGATAAGTTCGCCCGAATCTCCGGCGGTACCCACGACGTCCAGCGTGGGAAGCACGGACAGCGCATGTTTGATACCCGAAAGCAGTGCCGGATGATCGTCGGCGAGTACGACACGAATCTTCATCGTGCTCATGTGGACCCCCGCAGAATATAAGAATGAATGTAGGCGGACTGGCTCGTGACTGTACCCGAAATTGACCCTCAGGATAATCTGCGCCGGGCCGCCAGGCCGAGAATATTTGCGTTCGCGGCCCGGCAACGCGCCGCTTGCGGCGAGTCCCGCTTTCATCGGTCCGGCGCGGTCGTGCAGGTCCGCGCGGATGCTTTCCGGGCTCCGGCGTGCGGTGCATAATGCGTCGGGGACTGATCGACTCGACCACTCCGCTAGACCCATGGCCGATACATGCAAAGCAGAGAGCTGAACCGCTTCCGCCGCTATCAACACATGATGATGTACGGCGGCGCCGCGACGGCGACGGCGGTGGTGATCGCCGCGTTCGTCATCAACGCGATCTCGACGGTGAGCGCCTATACGGCGCGCGAGTCCGAACTGCTGTCGCTCGATGTGCGGCCTGTTATCGACTTCACGGTGCGCGCGGAAGCCACGCTGCGCAGCAATGTCCAGAGCCTGGAGCTTGCATGGAATGCCGGTGGGGCAGCGCCGCCGGATACTGTCGCGCGGTTCAGCCGCGACCGCAACCTGCTGCGCGTGCAGCAGACGCCCGATGTGCTGCCGATCCTGGTGGCCGGCGCGTCGCCCTCGAATCCGCCCGCGCCCGCGGCCGGGCGCTTCATCCGGCTGAGCGAAACGATGGCTGGCCCGTCGACCGTCATCGCGGCACGCAATGGCGGCGAGTTGACGGCCTACCTCTACAGCACGGACCGGTCGTTGATGCTGCTGACCGCGTCGCCGTGGCCTTCCGATGTGCGTTGGGCGACGCTGCTCGCAAACCGGTCCACGTTATTCGATGCGCTCGCCGGTCCCCAAGGCAAGCCGCTGCTTCCCGCCGATGCGCCGTTGCGCAAGCCCGGCACCACGTGGCCGGCGGTTCACTGGCTGCCCGCTTACGACAGTCCGTTGGCCGGTCAGCGGCGCGTCCGCGTCGCGGCTGCGATGCTCGATTCGCAACGCAAGCCGTTTGGCGTGGTGGTGGTCGAGCGCTCCGTGGAGGCGCTGACCGCGTCGCTCGATGCGGCCAGCCTCAATGGCTCCCGTCTGCTGCTCGCACGCGACGGAACGGTGATTGCATCGAGGTCGCGGCATCCGGTCGACAACCGGACGATCGCCGCCGCGCGTGAAGCGCTCGCGGACGGCATCGGCACGGCGCGGCAGCGGGCGAACACGACGGACTATCGGCTCGCGGGCTGGCAGATCGGCGGCACCGGCTGGACGCTCGTCCACGTCGAGTCGTGGCTGGGCGTTGCCACGGAACTGCGCGGCCCGCTCCTCACGTCGCTGGCGACCACGAGTGCGATCATCGCGGCCATCTGGATCTTGTTGCTGCTATTCGACCGGCGCGTCTACCGGCCGGTGCTCGCCCGCTCGCAGCGGGTCTTCGAAAGCGAACAGCTGAACCGCACGTTGATCGAAACGGCGCCCGTGGGTCTAGGCCTGATATCGATGACGAACGGCGCGCCGCTCGCGCATAGTCCGACAATGATCGAGACGGCCCGGCGCGTGGTCGTGCCGGCGCGAACCCTGTCGGCCGAACTGGCCGAGCGGTATCGCAAGCATCGGCAGAGCGGCGCCGCCGGCGGCATCACGCACGAGGAACTGACGTTGCCCACTCACGATGGCGGTTCGCTCGATCTGGCGGTGAGCGTCGCGCCGGCGCGCTACCAGGGCGAGGATGTGCTGGTGACGGCCTTCACCGATGTCACCGCGCGCAAGCGCCTCGAGCAGCAACTGCGCGAGGCGAGGGAAGCGGCGGATGCCGCCAACGCGGCCAAGTCGGCCTTTCTCGCGACGATGAGCCACGAGATCCGCACGCCGCTGAACGCGATTCTCGGCAATCTCGAACTGCTGTCGCAGTCGCGCCTGGACGCGTTGCAGAGCGACCGGCTGAGAACGATCCGCGCGTCGTCGGACGGGTTGCTCGGAATCATCAGCGACGTGCTCGATTTCTCGAAGATCGAAGCCGGCGAGATGACGCTGGAGTACATCGGTTTCGATGCGCTGGAAGTGGCGTCGCGCTCGCTGACGATGTTCGCGCCGGTCGCGCGCGCGAAGAACCTGCGGCTGTCGGCCTGTTTCGGCGTGACGACCACGCGGCCGATGCGGGGCGATCCCATGCGGCTCGGGCAGGTGATCAACAACCTGTTGTCGAATGCGGTCAAGTTCACCGAACACGGCGAGGTCATGCTGCGGGTGTCGGCGGCTGACGAGGCGGCGCTGCTGATCGAGGTGGAAGACAGCGGCATCGGCATGAGCGCGCAGCAGCAGGCGGCGCTGTTCCAGCCGTTCAGCCAGGCGGACGCGACCATCAGCCGCCGCTTTGGCGGCACGGGTCTCGGACTCGCGTTGTGCGCGAGGCTCGCGCTGGCGATGGGTGGAGAGGTCAGCGTGCGTAGCGAGCCGGGCAAGGGCAGTTGCTTTACCGTGCGAGTGCCCTTGGGCGAGCCGGCGATCGCGCCGGCGATGCCGCGCTTTGCGGGCGAAACGGTGGCCTTCGTGGCCGCGGCCGATGCATGGCATGAGTACGCGGTGCCGGCGCTGCGGGCGTGGGGGCTCACGGTGAACGCATACCGGCATCCGGCGCAGATCGACGAAGTGATGCTGGACGAACTCGAGGCGGTAATTCTGTGCGGCGAGCGCGACACGTGGCACGCCGACGACGAAGCCCGGTTGATGGAGGATGCGTCGTGGGTGATCGACTGCAGCGCGGACGGTCCGGGATCGCCGGTGGCGACGAGCCGCCTCGTCCGCGTGTCGAGCTTTAGTCTGATGGGCCTCGCGAGCGCGTTGCAATACACGCTGCGGGGCGTGGCGCTGGAGCAGGCCGGCGAGACGACGCACGTTCTGCCGCGCCGTCTCAAGGTGCTGGTCGCGGAGGACAACGCGGCCAACCGCCGGCTGTTCGAAGAGCAACTGGAGGCGCTGGGCTGCGAGTCGGTCACGGCGGAAGACGGCGAGCAGGCGCTCGAATGCTTGATGCAGCAGACGTTCGACGTGTTGGTGACCGATCTGTCGATGCCGGGGCTGGACGGCTATGCGCTGGCCAGCGAGACCCGCGCGCGCTGGCCGGCGATGCCGGTGGTGGCGGCCACGGCGGCGTCCACGCCGCAGGAGCGCGAGCGCTGCGAGACGGTGGGCATCGCCCGGGTCGTGAGCAAACCGCTTTCGCTCGCGCGGCTGCGGGCGGTGCTGTCGGAGGTGGCGGGTTTGCCGGCCGTTGCAGCCGGCGTGGATATCGCGCAAACGGACGGCGCGCGCGAGGACGACGCCGGCGTGGTCGACGTGCTGGGCGGCCGCGCGTTGTCCGACGATCTGCGGCACGCATTTCTCGCGTCGTTCGGCGAATCGCTCGCGGCGATTACCGTCGCGCAGCGGAGCGACGACGCCGCCCGCGTGCTCGCCGAACTGCATTCGCTGCAGGGCGCGCTGGGTGTCTTCGGAGCGGTCGCGCAAGCCAGGCAGTGCGCGCACCTCGAAGGGCTGGTGCGGGACGGTGGCGTCGCGGCGGCAGCGGACCTGCTCGACGCGTTCGACATTCAGGTGCAGGCGACGATACTGCGTCATGTGCCGATTCCCGATGAAGCGCTTTCCCTGATTCTGGCGATCGTGGAACGGGCGCTGCCGGATCGCGCGACAAGACGTTTGCTGCATATCGTGCGAGTCGCGCGGGGCGAGACGACGCCGATCGAGCCGGAGGAGGCGAGGGCCGCAACCTGAACGGCGTTTCGCGCGGCGCGGTGTCGATTGCGGTCGGCGCGGCGCTCGAGGGGATGAATCGACCCGGCGAATAGCTGATTACGTCGACGCGCGGTTACGATCGGTTCGCCGTTGGAAAACAATCAAGGAGGCCGCTATGTCAGCACCCTATAACGAAGACGATAGGCGACCGGTATATCGCTTTGCGTGCGGTTGCCAAAGTGCAATTGCTCATGCCGCATGCCGGCGTATCACCGAGGGCTTGTCGCGCCGGCATGTTCTTCAAGGCATCGTCGCGGGTTTGGGGATGGCTTCGCTCGGCCTCGCCTGTTCCGCTTTTGCGCAAGCCGGCGATCGGCCAATCGTTCTCAGGGGCGCGCGGATTTTCGACGGCACGACAGGCAAGCTCATCGAGGGCCGCGACGTGCTCGTTGTCGGCAACAGGATCAAGGACCTGGTGCCGGCTGGACAGGATGTCGCCGATGCGCAGGTAATCGACTGCCGCGGCAAGGTCGTCATGCCGGGGTTGATCGATGCGCACTGGCACTCGGTGCTCGCCGCGGCTTCGTTGAATGTCGCGATGGCGGGCGACGTCAACTACGTCTACCTTCTCGCGGCACAGGAAGCCGAGCGGACCATCATGCGCGGTTTCACGACGGTTCGCGACGTCGGCGGACCGTCTTTCGCGCTCAAGCGGGTAATCGACGAGAACCGGATTCCGGGCCCGCGCATCTATCCGTCGGGCGCGATGATCTCGCAGACGTCGGGACATGGCGATTTTCGCAACCCCAACGAACTGTCGCTGCCTTCGCTGTGCGCGCTAAGCAGCGCGGAAGTCGCCGGCGTGGCGGCGATCGCGGACGGCGTGCCCGAAGTGTTGAAGAAAACCCGCGAGCAACTGATGCTCGGCGCGAGCCAGATCAAGATCATGGCCGGCGGCGGCGTCTCGTCGATGTTCGATCCGATCGATACGCTGCAATACACGAAGGAAGAGATGCGTGCGGCGGTGGATGCCGCGACGGATTGGGGCACCTATGTCTGCGCGCATGTGTACACGTCGGCCGGGATTCAGCGAGCGCTGGCGTGCGGCGTCAAGTCCATCGAGCATGGGCAGCTTGCGGACGAGGACACCGTGCGCAGAATCGTGGATGCGGGAGCATGGTGGAGCATTCAGCCGTTCCTCGTCGACGAGGATGCGAATCCCAAATCGAACCCCGAACAACGGAAACAACAGGAAGCCATTGCACAGGGCACGTTGAGGGCTTTCGAACTGGGACAAAAGCACAAGGCCAGGATGGCATGGGGCACGGATATCCTGTTCAACCCGCGAGGTACGGCGTCGCAAGGACGGCAGCTTGCGAAAATTTCGCGCTGGTTCGACAAGGTCGATGTGTTGAGGCTCGGCACGAGCCGCAATGCCGCGCTTCTGGCTTTATCGGGTCCGCGCAACCCGTATCCGGGCATGCTGGGTGTGATTCAGGCGGGCGCGTTGGCGGATATTCTCGTGATCGACGGCAATCCGCTCGACGATATTTCGCTTCTTGGCGATCCTGAGAAGAACCTGCGGCTCATCATGAAGGATGGCCGAATCTATAAAAATGCGTTGAGCTAGTGCCGGGCGGCACGAAGCAATCGCGCGATCCACTTTGTCAGACATGCGCGGCGCGATGCCCGACGGCCGTTGCGAAGTTCAGTGGAGCGGGTGCGGATTTCCGCGATGTCGATCAGGCAGATGGGGCTCATGGTCATCTCTCATTGGCTGTGGCTGGAACTGTTTGGAAAACATTCTGGAAAAAATCAGACGCTGGCGACGGGGCCTTCAAACCAGGGCCCCGCCGCCGCAAATGAAACGGCGCGAAAAACGTCGGCGGCTTACTGATAGCTCATGGTGAAGGTGGCCCGCCCATTCGCCGTGCCGGGCGTGACTTGCGCCCCCGTCTGGATGTAGCGCGCCTTCAATGGAATGGTGAAACTACCGTTCCCGGTGCTGCCCGCCAGCCACTGGTTCGTATTGCCCGGCGCGCTCGAATCCGGGCCATAGCTCACCACGCCGCTCTGATTGGAGACCTGAATCGCGATCCCGGTGGCCGTTGAGTTCGACGTGAGCGACAGCTTGTCGCTGCGGTTGGTCGGCGTGGTTTGATCGGTCAGCGTCACACTCACGCTGGCGGCGCCGCCAGTCGCGCCACCCACGCAGTTCAAGCCGATGCTCAGCGGGACATCGGTCGTCGTCGCTCCCGCGCCGGTGAACTTGCTCTTGCTGATCGCACCGAGATCGACGACCTGCGAAGCGTTTTGCACACTGCACGTGGGTGCTCGCGGAACGATGTTGATGGGCGTGTTGTATTCGTACGTGTAAAAGCCCGCACCGTCGAAAGTCGCCTTGGCAAAGATCCCGCTCAGGATGCCGCCCCCGTTCGGGATCGTTCCCGTCTTGACCAGCGCGAGCGAGAAGCTCTGGCCGCGAGTATCCGTACCGGTGCCACCGGCACTCGAGGTGTTGAAAGTGGTGCTGTAAGGAAGCGACTGTTCGGTGTTTGCTGATAGCGGCCCCTTGAACTTCAGTCGCAATCCGATCCCGGGAATGGTGGTGGGATAGCTTTGCTGAGTGCCCAGCGTTGCGTTGGCGTCCCACGTCAGAATGGAACTCTGACCGACGCCGCAAATGACCAGTCTTGACCTGTTGTCTGTCGCGGGATTCGTCGTGGCGTTCGCGATGTCGCTCAAGAAGCCGCTTTGCCAGAACACCGTTCCATTCGGCGCGTCCGGGTCGATCTCGATCCTGGTCGGAAGTGTGGTGAAGACAACCCGAATTATCTTGGGCGGAGGACTGAATTGCACGATACAAGGAGCGGCCCATGCGAGTTGAGGCACGACGGACAAGCCCGTCAACAACAAGAGGCCGGCCATCTTGCCGGGCCATGCAAACATGCGTTTCATCCTGTTCTCCAATCGTTTGACGCTGGTTGATTCTTTGTCGCCGCTCATTTGCACACGGCCTCGATACGTTGATAGCTGTCGGCCTTGACGCGCGAGTCGCGCGTGGGCAGTTCATAGTGGATACGGCAAATCGACGCGGTGTCGTCGCCCCATTTCACCTGCAACTCGCCGCTGTCGAGCAGGCCGCGCGCAAACACGCGGCTGGCCTGGCCGACGGTGCCGATTTCGTTGCCGGTCTGGTCGAACACCGGCGCACCGAACGGCAACGGCTTGCCGTTCGGCTGATGCGCGTCGAGCACCGCCGAGCGGCCGACCACGGTGGCGTACTTGAGCAGCGCCACGGAACCCGCGCGCGGCGCCACCTGCTGACTGGTTTCCTGCAACTCGACATCGGTGGACAAACCCTTCGGATCGAGCTGGACATCGTTCATCACGTAAGGCGTCAGGTAGGGCACCACGGCATAGCCGCGGCTGTCGACGCGCACGCCCGCCGAATTGGTGACGCTTGCGCCGGCTGCTTCCGGCGCCTCGACGATCCCGAAGGTGTCGGACAGCGGCTGCGACAGCGACACGCCGCCAGGGTGCGCCACCACGGCCCCGCGCACGCCGACCGAGCCTTGCGAAAAGCCCGTGCCGCTGCCTGCTGTCGCGGTGAATTCCGCATACGGGTTGCGATAGGACACGTTGGCGCTGCCGCCCGTGGTCGAGCTCGCGCCGTTGCCGGACGCGTGATCGACGGTGACGCCGTAGAACGCGGTGTTGTCGGCATTCAGCGAACCGGACAGCGTGGTTTGCGCCTGCGTCCGGCCATTGGAATCGTGCGACACGCTGGCCGACGCCGTCATCGGCTGCGCCTTGCCGAGCGGGATGGTGACATTGGCGTAGTAGAGCGTATCCATCCGGCCCTGCGAATTGCGCATGCGGTTGGCCGACACGCTATAGCCGATGTTCTTGACCGCGTTGCTGTAGCCCACGGCGTAGTTGACGTCCGAGCCCGAGCGATTCCAGTAGTCGGTCGTCGAGGCGGTCAGGCTGAGGTTGCCGTGCTTCTCGCCCAACTGCTGGTTCAGCGTGACGGAAGCCCGGTTGCGCTGCCGCAGTGCTCCGTTGGAGCCGTTGTTGGCGTCGCGACGGCCGCGCGCGTACAAGGCTTCGTTCAGGCCGAAGTAGCCGCCGGTCGAATACCGGTACGCGGCCAGCGAAAAGTTGGTGCCGAAATCCGGCAGATTCTTCGCATAGCTGATCCGCACGCTGGAGCCGGTCTTGCGTCCCTCGCCCGGAAGCTGGGTGGACGACATCGAACCGTCCAGGCCGATCGCGCCGATCGGCGTATTGAACGCACCCCCGGCCAGCACCGACCCGTAGCCTTCCGCCACGGTCACGCCGCCGTAGGCGGTGAGCAGGTTATTGATGCCGCGCTGCCAGGTGCCTTGCCCGAACACCGGGTTGCCGGACAGTTGCGCATTGCGTGCGACGCCGGCCACGAAGCTGTAGCGATTCACGCCCGGACGCAGCGACAGCGGCACGGCGGCATAAGGCACCGTGAAGGTTTGCGTGCTGCCGTCCGCTTCCTCGACGCTCACCGTCAGGTCGCCGCCGTAGCCGGTCGCATACAGGTCGTCGATTTCGAACGCGCCCGGCGCGACCGTGGTTTCGTGCAGGATGACGTTGTTCTGGCGGATCGTCACCTTGGCGTTGCTGCGCGCGATGCCGCGCACCGTCGGCGCATAGCCGCGCAGCGAATCCGGCAGCATGCGGTCGTCGGTGGCGAGGCGCACGCCGCGAAACGCGGTGGAGTCGAACAGATCGCCGGTGGTATACGCCTCACCGATGGTCAACTGCGACGACAGCGACGGTACGTCGCGCTGTAGATACGTCGCGATGTCCTGGTATTTTTGCGCGCCGTGGCTGTCGAACGTGTACGAACCGTCGTGACGGAAATGCCAGTTGCCGAGGTTCAGGCCGGTATTGAGGCCGAGATAGCCCTGCGTCGCAAAGCCGGCGCCGCGGCTGTGATTGCTGTACAGATTGAAGTTGTAGCCGGCCCAGCCGGCCGTGACGCCCGAATCCCACAGATCGGGCGTGACGTAGCCGCGCGCCTTGCGCAGCAGTGATATCTGCGGAATGCTCAGTTGCAGCCGCTGTTCGCCAAAGTCGAAACTGCTGCTGGCGCCGGCAACGATCTCGTCGATGCGCACGCATGCACCCGCGGCTTCCAGGCGCTGGCGGTTTTCGGGGTCGAGCTTCTTGAGGTCGACGCCGATGCGCGCGAGTGTCTTCTGATCGAAGCAAGGTTGGGCGTTCGCCTCGCTGGAGGCGGCCTGGAACGGCACGTCGGCGCGTGCCACGCGCTCGTCGTTCACGAAGATGTCGACGTTATAAGTGCCCGGCATCACCACGTTGCCTTTCTCAAAGCGCGAAACGTCGACCTTATGGCCGTCGCCGTGCATCAGGAATTCGTTTTCGAACTGCACGGAAGCGGTGTTCGCGTCTGTCGTGTCGCCAGCACGAGCGTCGAGCTGATAGGCGGCAATGACCGTCAGCAACAGCACGCTCATCGGCTTGAGCCGGAGCTGCGGGCCTTGCAGCATGGAACCCTGTCGCGGGGCGTTCATATCGAATAACTCCATAAGGCCCGCGGGTAAATCTGGCGGGCAAAAAATTGGCATGCAGAGACCCGCGGGCGCCGATGCAGGCGTCCGGCAGCCGCCTCGTCGGAGGCGGATCAAGACCGGTGGAATTAACCTTGACCTGTCAGCGGCGGGTTCGCCGACAGTGGGGAGGCGGGCTCGGAGCGTTGCGCTCCACGCCGCTGCGGTACGGGATCAGTTCGACGCGGAAACGGCTTGCTTGCCTTTAACGCCGCCGCCCCAATCGTTGATGCTGGTGTAGTTCACTTCGGCGGCGCTGGGCGCGCTCGTCAGGTTCGCGATGGGAAACAGTTCCGACGAACCCGGCTTGAGATAACCCGAGCCCGCATCGTAGGTCTTGCCGCCCGCCTCGAGCGCGATGCTGCCGAGGTTGACGAAATAGGGCGTCGGGTTGGTCGCCTGAAGCGCGTAGCCCTTGCCGTCGGCGCCGCGCACGATGCTCCATTGCGCTTTCGACGGCGCCTCCTGGGCGCTGCTCTGCAAGCCCTGCGGACGGAAGAACACCTTGATGCGCGTGCGGAACGCGAGTTGCAGCTTGTTCATATCCTCGCCCGCTCCCGCCTTGGGCGGCACTTCCAGTACGTTCAGCCAGAACATCGATTCCTTGTCCTGGGCGAGCGGCTCCTTCGTGTAGATCATCCGCAACGTCTGCCCTTTCTTCGGGTCCAGCCGGAACATGGACGGCGTCAGCGTAAACGGCACCTTGATCTGCTCGGGTGAGGCGTTCTGATCGCCCGTGTCGATCCAGGCCTGCACCAGGGCGGGCGTATTGCCGTCATTGCTCAGCTTGACCGTGACCTCGCGTTCATTGGCGGGAAACACCACGCGCGTCGCCGCGACGACCACGCTTGCATTCGCCTGAACGCAAAACGCGCTGGCCGCCAGCAAGGTTGCCGTCGTCAAGGTTTTGATGAGTCGTTTCATGGTCTTCCTCCGGGATTTGTTAAAGAGATGACGTGTTGCTTAAAAAGCCGTCTCGCGTTGCCGCAAAACGGCTTCAAAAGGCACACTGGGGTGCAGGCCGCTTCTTGAAGCCGCCTGCACGGCACACCTTATTCGTAGCTCAGCGTGTACTGGACGCGCGAGTTGGCCGGACCTGCCGTGGCGCCGCCCAGCGACTCGTACTGAGCGTAGTACTGCAGGGTGGCGGCGCCATCGGTGATGTCGACACGCTGCGAACCTTGCGCGCTCTCGGCCGCGCCGAGCTGGATGTGACCAAAGTCGTTGTTCAGCAAACCGATTTCCACGTTCGTGGCGCCGCCGGCGTCGACGATCAGGCGACCCGTTGCGGGGTTGACGGTCGCGCCCGGTTCGAAAACGGCCGCAACGGAGATGTCCTGGTCGCACGCGCTCAACTGGATGTCGAACGGGGTACGGCCGGCCGATGAACCGGCGGTCGCCAGGGTCGTTGCCGCCACCGCCGGCAGGCCCACGGTCTTGTTCGTCACGCCTGCGTCGATCACGCAGGTCGATGCAATGACGCTACCGGCGAAGTCGATCTGGCCGTCGGCCGCGTGAGTGGGGCCGGTCAGTGCGATCAGTGCGGCGGCTGCGAAGGCGGAGGAAAGAAGCGTCTTTTTCATTTGGAAATTCACCTGTAGAAGGAAATAAAAGCGGAGACATGAACCCTGCGATCGATTGCAGTTACCTTTGCGCGCCTGTTTGGTTGCCCGGGTGTGTTCTCATCTCTCGACCAGAAGTATCGGTTCGGAGGCGTTCTCAAGGGCGTTGACGGGTATCGATTGGGACGGACTCGATGTTGACTAGTCCGATTACCGGCGTTTTCTGTATTTTTCCCGGTAGGGTTCAGGCGACAGGTGGAGGGATGCGCTTACGCGGAAGAGCAAATGAGACTGGCGATGCGGGGGATGCGGGACGCGCGTCGCTGAATTTGCAGGCGCTCACGGCGTCGAAAACGCGGCGAGCCGATCGTGACCAGCTCGCCGCTCAACACATTGCCGCTTATGCAGCGCCCGGCGGCGCGAGTGTGCTGCAATTGCCTGAAACCGTCTCGCCCTTCATCACCTTGCGGATGAACGGCAGCGAATCGACCAGCGAGGCGTTGACGGCGCCGTCATGCGTCTGCCCCGGGTAATAGTGCGATTCGATCGTGGCGCCCAGCGAGCAGGCGGTCGACACGAAGGCATAGGCATCCGACGGTGGCGTGGTCGTATCGGCGAGCCCTGAGCCGGTGAAGAGCGGAGCCTTCAGCGCGAACCCGGCGACAGGTGTGGAGGTCGCCGCCACGATCGCTCCTATCTTGTCGATGGGCGGCATCGCCTTTAGATAGTTGGTCTGATCGACGCCATTCGCTTGCTGAAGCGTGTCGAGCTGGTCGAGGCACGATGTCACCGTGGCGTCGTACAGCGGTTGCGCACGATCGGATAGGTACGGCCGGAAATCGAAACCTGGCACCACGAGCGCGCCAGTGCCCCGAATCGCGAGCAACAGATAGACGGAGTTGCCCGCATCGCCTGTCTGGGCCGGTGCCGACGGCGCCGTGCCCGACGCCACCAACGGGAAGTAGACACCCGTTGCGACGCCGCCGACGACACGCACGTCGGGTGCATAGGCAGGCGCGTACTGCAAGGTGGCGATCGTCGCCCCCGAGCCTTGCGACTGGCCGGCGGCGACCACCTTATTGCCCAGCACGCCGGGAAACGCGGCGAGCGCCGCGCGTACCGCGTCGAGCGCGCTATACGCTTCGGCGCGATGGACGAGGTAAGGATGCGGGCCCGGCGTGCCGAGTCCCTGGTAATCCGTCGCGACGACTGCATAGCCCTGCGCGAGCATCGTGCCGAGGTAGGCCTTGTCGCGATCGGAGCGCTGCCGGAACGACGGCGCGCAGATATCCGCGATGCCAACCGTGCCATGCGTCCACGCGATGATCGGCCAACCCCCCGCGGGCGGCGTGCCCCGCGGCAGATAGACCGCGCCCGACACCGTGATGGGCGTCTTGCCGTCGACGCCTTCCGTCGACGTATAGAGAAGCCTCGCGTTTTGCGCCGGATCGGAATGGTCCAGCGCGAACTCGGCTGGCAGCGGCGCTTGCCGCAGCACCACGCCTGGCTGGTTCGGCACGGCGCTCTGCCACGTATAGAACGCGGGCATGCCGCCGTCGCCGTAAGTCGCGTTCGCGACGGGCACGGGGCCCGTCGCCGCCACGTTGACGCTATCTGATCCGCACGCCGACAGGGTCAGCGCAAGCACGCCGCCCAACAGACTCAGTGGTGCAAACACTCTGGATTGCTTCGTTATTTTCATGTGACACTCCCGGTTGCTCGTCGGCGGCGCGCTCACGTCGGAGCAGTGCGGCGCTCCGCCGAGCGATTGACATGACTATCGAATTGCGCCTTCAGCCTCCGCTGAAAGGGCCGGGCTAGCATGTCACGCAGCCGTGCGTCCCGAAAGACGTCGTTTGGTTCATTCAAGTAACCGCAGGTTGTCACCCATGAAGTACCCGCAAGTACTCGCGTTCGTCAGCGTCGCGCGGCTCGGCAGCATCCGCGCGGCTGCGCGCGCAATGAACGTGTCGCAGGCCGCCGTCACGAAGACGCTGCGTCTTCTAGAGGAAGACCTCGGTGTGACGTTGTTCTCGCGCGGTGTCGGCGGCGCCGTACCCACGGCTGCCGGCCAGTCGCTGCTGCCGCGCGCGACATTGATCGTCGAGCAGATGAAGCTGCTCGACGGCGACGTCTCGCTCGACAATCGCGGCCGCGTCGCGATGGGTATGTCGCCGATGGCATCCACCTGTCTGCTGCCATTCGTGTTGCCGGACTTTCTCGCTCAGCGGCCGGGCGCGCCGCTGCGCATCGTGGACGGCGCGCTCGCGACGGTGTTGCCCGGCCTGCGGGACGGCACGCTGGATTTCGGAGTCTGCACGACCTTCGCGGAATCGATCGCGCTGCCGTTCCGGTTCGATCCCTGGCTGCGGCAGCAGGCGGTGGTGATTGCGCATCGTGAGCACCCGGCGGCCAGGGGCCGCTGCACGCTGGATAAACTGACCGGTTTTCGCTGGGTGAGCGGCGGGATGCGCATCAGCACTCAGCCCCCCGACGTTGGCGTCGCCAGGGTGATCGAGGCTCCGCAAAACATCGAAAGTCAAAACGCGGCAGCGACGTGGGCGGTGCTCAAGCACGCGCAGGCGATTGCCGTGACTACTGCCGATCTCGCGGGGCGAATCATTGATCCCGAGATCGTGACACTCGATCTGGATACGCCGTTGCCAGACATGACAGTCGGGCTGGTGACACGCTCCGACGCGTTTCTGTCGCCTAACGCGCAACTGATGGCGGAGATGCTGAAGGATCGGGCGATGCGCGAATACAGGCAGACGTTGCATATCGCGTGACAAGCATGGTTGAATTCGTTCAGCCATTGACGCACCGCCGACTCTCTCGCACTGAATTCGCAAATCAGACGGTTCCGATTGTTTGCAAGTACAGGGTTAACTACGATGCGGCTTGCGCACCCGTTTCCGTGAGACTTCGATATCGCGGCGGGTGCTCTCCTTTACAGCGATATCTGCCCATGCCAAAAGCATGGGCGCTTTTTTTGTACGCGGTTTCCCGGAAGCACTGCCACGATGAATACGATCAACCCCACTACTGTCACTTCACGATTCGACCGGACCAGAGCCAGATTGCGGACCTGGTTCGGCCTGCAGGAAGGCAAGGCGACGGATGCCGTCATCGATGAAACCCTGCGCGGCGGCGTCGAAATCAAGGGTCCCAATTTGTGGATTCTGATGTTCGCGATCTTTGTCGCCTCGATCGGACTCGACGTCAATTCGACCGCCGTCATCATCGGCGCGATGCTGATCTCCCCACTGATGGGACCCATCATGGGCATCGGCTACGGCGTGGGTATCTACGACTTCGCGCTCATCAAGCGCTCGTTGAAGTATCTGCTGGTCGCAACGCTGATCAGTCTTGTCACCTCCACCGTCTACTTTCTCGTGACCCCGCTGTCAGGCGAGCATTCGGAGCTGCTCGCGCGAACCACGCCGACCATCTGGGACGTGCTGATCGCGCTGTTCGGCGGACTCGCCGGCATGGTGGGCGTCACGCGCCGCGAGCGATCGAACGTGATCCCCGGCGTCGCAATCGCCACCGCGCTCATGCCGCCGCTTTGCACGGCCGGCTACGGGCTTGCCAATGGGAACATGTCGTTCTTTTTCGGCGCGTTCTATCTGTTCTCGATCAATTGCGTGTTCATCGCGGTATCGACCGTGGTGATCACCTGGATACTCACGCCGCCGCACAAGCGGTTCGTCGATAACCGGATCGAGCGGCGCGTCAAGCATCTCGTGGTCGCCGTGGTCATGCTGACGGCGGTTCCCAGTGTTTATCTGGCGTACCGGCTCGTTCAGGAAGAGGTGTTTAGCGCGAAGGCGCAGCAGTTCGTCAAGGACGAAATGGCGCTGCTCCGTCAGACGCACGTTGCAGGGACCAACGTCACGCCGTCGCGCAAGCTGATCGAGGTGACGCTGATCGGCGAGCGTGTCGACGACGGCAAACTGAAGGAGATCGCAGCCCGCCTCACGCATCGCGGATTGGCGGGTAGTGAACTGGTAGTGCATCAGATAGGCGACTCGCGTCAGCAGATCGACGCATCGTCCATCAAGGCGAGCATTGCCGGCGATCTCTATCAGGAGACGAAACTCGAGCTTGCAAACCGCGACAACGTGATTGCGCAATTGCAGGAGAAATTGCAGCAACAGGAGCGCGACCGGTCGCGCGAGGCCGACGTGGCGAAGGAACTGCACGCGCAGTATCCGCAGGTCACCAAGGTCGTGCTGTCGAGCGCAACGCAGTGGGATGCGGTGTCAGGCAATGCGGAAGAGCAGGAAGTGACGGTGGTGTATCTCGCATCCGCGAAGCCGCTCATCGCGGCCGAAAGACGTACCATCGAACGATGGCTGCAGGCGCGTTTGAAAACGGAGCGCATCAGCCTGTTTGTGGGCAGGCACGTGTCGTGAGCCGCTGGTTCACTGGCCGCGTACCGGTGAGCGGGTGAAAAACAAAAGTAGAAAAACACCCGCTGGCGGATCATGCCGGTCTTGCTTCCGGGCCTCGGTTGCCTTTGGATTCCATTGATATGTACGCCGGTGATTCGGGGCATTCGGGTCACTCCTCTTACCGGCGTACACGATCAAATCCAATAGTGCTAAGACGCCTTGGCTCGACTCAGAAAGAGTGATACATGCCGACCGACATCAACAACTGCTTTGCGCTGCTGGAGGTGTAGCCGGCCCCCGGGATTTCCGCAAGCGCCTTGCGTCCCACGACCGCGCCGCCCGCGCCCGTCACCGGCGCGATGCCGTCACCGCCGGCCTTCTGCAGGATCGTGACCGCGTACAGGCTGGTTCGCTTCGAGAGGGTATAGTCAATGCCCAGATTCACCTGCTGGAAGTTGGGCTTCAGGTTCTGATAGTCCGCTTTTCCGGCGTTGTAAATGTAGGCCGCACCCACCAGCAAAGCGGGCGAGAGCCGATACGTCACGCTGGCCTCGTAGCTGTCCATCTTGAAGTCACTGCCGCCGCCCGCAGCGGTGAAACCGTTCGCGACGAAGTACTGGCTGTTCTGCAAATCCGTGTGCGAGTAGTTGAGCGCAAAAGTTGCGCTCCCCAGTGAGTAAGAACCGCCCGCGGTCAGCACCTTCATCGCATTGGCGTCCTGCAACGCGACATACCTGTTGAGGGACCCGACATAACTACCGTTCGACGTATAGACGCCCCCCGTGCCGTTCGGCGAAGTGGCGGGGTTCTGAATGTCCAGATAGCCGGCCGCCAGCGAAACCGGGCCGTTCGTATAACCGGCGGCGAGAGACCATACACGATTGGTCGAGAAACTGCCTGCAACGCCGCCCAGGCTGAAGAGCCCCTTCACTTGCAAGCCATTCCATGTGGGACTGACGTACTTGATGGCGTTGTTGATGCGGATCGACTGGTTGAGGTTGTCCAGGTCGCCGAAGTGCGAGCCATACCCCGTGGCGAAATTATTGCTGGACGGGAAGTAACCGACTGTCTCCGACGGCGGATCGTACTGACGCCCCAGCGTCACCGTGCCCCAACGATCGTTGGTCAGTCCGACAAAAGCCTGGCGGCCGAACTCCGTGCCGCCCTGTCCAAGTTTGCCATTCTGGATATTGAAGCCGTTCTCCAGCGTGAAGATCGCCGCAGTGCCGCCGCCGAGATCTTCCTTACCCTTGAGACCCCACAGGTTGCAACTCGGCGGCCCGCAAGTGTCGGATTGAACGACATGCCCGCTCCCCGTGTTGTTGATGAACGTCACGCCCGCGACAACCCGTCCATAGAGCGTCACGCTGCTTTGCGCCGAGGCGAAAGCCGGAACTGCCATGAGAAACGCGAATCCGATGCCCGTCTTTTTCATTGATATCTCCAGGTCCGTCCAGTTCAGGCTCAAATGTGGTTGTGTAGAGCGGCCGAATCCTTGTGCGCCAACAGTTCGGGCGCCATGCCGAGCGCCACCGCGCGGCGGCTCGGCGCCGGTGTAACCAGGCTCACGATCACGACCGTTAGCGCGTTGATCGCCAAGGCAATCAGGCCCGGCTCCCACTGCGGGGCGATCGTCTCCCAGTAGTGCGCGGCGAACGGCGCCAGCAACGAGACGAAGCCCGCGACGAGTCCGGCCAGCACCCCGAGCGCCGTTGTTCTCCGCCAGAGGAAACCGAGAAAGACAGCCGGCGCGAGCATGCCGATTGCCGAATAGGCGTCGAGCAGTATCTTGACCAGCGAACTCTTCTGGCTAATGGACAGCCACACGGCGATCGCGGCGAATACCGTCAGTGCGGAGCGCGAAATCAGCAGCGACGTGCGGTCGTCAAGACGTGGCGCAAACGGTCTCACCACATTGCGGGTAAAGATCGACCCCGCGGTGAGCAGAAGCAGTGACCCAGGCGCCAGCGCCAGCAGAAATCCCGTTCCCGCGACGAGACCGACGACCGGCGCGGAGTATTGCTGCGAAACGAACTGGAGCAGCGCCGCATTCAGGTTATTGCCGGGCGGCTGCGTGCCGGCCAGCAGCGCGGCGAAGCCGAGCAGAATGATGAAAAAATAAGCCAGTGAATAGAGCGGTTGCCAGATCGCATTGCGCCTGATCACCGTGGCGCTTTGCGCGGTGTAGGACATCTGGAACAGATGCGGAAACACCCAGTTGCCGAGCGCGATGTTGATCGACGAGGTCATCAGCCAGATAGCGGTCGTGGGGGACGCGGGATCGAGTCCGGGGAACCAGCCAATGCCGGGATGCCGCGTCTCGGCCAGATGAAAGACGTCCATCATGGAAGCGGCGCCCACTTTCGCCGCGACCGTCGCGCTCAACACGATAACGACGACGATCATCAAGACGTCCTTGACGCCGGCTGCGAACGCCGCGGAGCGCACACCCGCGGTGAAGACGAACGCGATCATCAATAGCCCGGCGACCAGCGTGGCGGCCTGCGTGGAGATCAGATCGTCGAGGGTCAGTTGGACGATCAGCCCCAGGCTCACGAGCTGAATCTGCACGTACACGATCAGCGAGGCGATGCCGATCACGCCTGTAACGATACCGAGCCACTTTGCGTCGTAGCGGGCGACGAAAAAATCGGCTTGCGTGATCAACTGCCGGCTGCGGCCCGCTTTCCAGATCTTCGGCATCAGCCAGTAGCCGATGGCATAGCTCAAAGAAACCGAACAGAACGCGAGGTACGCCGGCGCGCCGAGCGCCCACGCGTAGCCGGAAATCCCGAGTACCGCGAAGGTGGTATAGACCTCGCCCGCATTCATGAACCAGAAGACGACCGTGCCGAGGCTGCGGCCGCCGACCGCCCAGTCCGACAAGGTTTTTCCTCGCCGGGTGCGTCTGCCGTAGGCGGCCGCGCCGGCCACCGTGGCGAGCAGGATGGCGAGAACAATGGCAATCTTCATTGCGCGTCTCCTGTTGAAGCAGGCGTGGCCTGGAGGTATGCCGCTTCCTCCTGCTCCACGCCGTGGGCTCGATCGAGCATGAACACGAGCCCGATCAACAGGCTAGTGAGGACGATGCCGGCCATTTGCCACAGCATTGGAAAAGGCAGGCCGAGGGGCGACCAGGAGACGTGATTGACGACTGGCGCGAGTCCTGCTTGCCAGATAAACGGGATGACCAGGAGCCATCGATAGCGGTAATGCGGATTGCCGCGCTGCGCGGGACGCGTTTCCATGAGTCTCCTCATAGTGAAGTTGTACTGCACAACGTGGCTGCGAGTGTGCACTAGCAATGCACGAAACGCCACCTGTTCAAAGTCATGTTCGGGTTTTCCTGATGCCAGATAACTCACATTTTTGCCGCTAACGGCCTCGGCTTGACCGTCGGAATGCGTGTACCTATACTGCACACCGACGTTTCCCCAGCGTCTACACAACAGGATAAGAAAGTGATCGGAGAGCGACTCAAGGAATTGCGCACCGCGCGTGGCATGTCACTGCGCCAGTTGGCCGCGCTCGCGGATGTCTCGCCTACGCTGCTCAGCCAGATCGAACGTTCGGTCACGGACCCGAGCCTCGAAACCATGCGGCGCCTGGCTGGCGTATTCGGCGCATCCGTTGCTTCATTGTTCGCGGACACCGCTGCGCCGTCGGTATGGATCAGCCGGCCCGGGGAGCGGTCGATGCTGACCGCGCCGAAGGGGCGTGTCAGCTATGAGCGTCTCACCGCGGGCAACGGGCAACTCGAAGTGTTGCGCGCAGTCTTGCTGCCTGGCGAGGTATCGGCGGACGAACCACGCGGGCACGCATCAACGGAATGCGTTTATGTCATCAGCGGTGAACTGACCGCCCAGATCGACGGTGTCGGGTATCCGATCGCCGCCGGCGAAAGCATTTCGTTTGACTCGCGGCTGCCGCATCGCTATTGCAATTCGTCATCCACCCCGACCGAAATCATTCTTTCGGTCACACCACCGAATCCCTGACACATGAATCCTCAACAGCCTGGCGAGCGCGACGACGCGCCCTCATTCGAGTTGTACGACCTTCGCGTCGAAGTGGTCGCGCCGGAGGGCGCACGGTTGTACTGCGGCGCAAAGGTAGGCGATTACTTTGAACTGCGCGGCGAGATGCTTCACTTGCCGCCGGGCCAGGGCTTTTCGATCTATTCGCTCGCCAGCCTGCTGCCGCTGCTGCCTGCCAAGCAACGGGCGACCGATCCGCACGACTGGATGTCGACCGATGCGGAAGTGGCCTGCCCCGATCCCAATTGTCCCTCGCGATTTCGCATTTCCAGACTCGGCAAGCGCCGATTCCGGCATGCGGACACCACTGCGGTCAAACTCTCCTCAAAGGACCACGAATGACACAGATGCAGCGAATAGAGTTGGCGCCGGGCTACTCGGTCTCCCGGATCATCAAAGGCGGCTGGCAACTTGCCGGCGACCATGGCAGCGTCGACCGCGCAACCGCGATCGCCGACATGGGCGCGTATTACGAAGCCGGAATGACCGCGTTCGACTGCGCCGACATTTACACGGGCGTGGAAGAAATGATCGGCGAATTCCGTGCCGACTACCGCAAGCGCCTTGGCGCGGACAGTCTCGCTCAACTGAAAATTCATACGAAGTTCGTTCCCGATCTGTCGTCGCTGCGCACGATCGATCGGAAGCTGGTTGAACAGACCGTCGACCGGTCCTTGTCGCGCTTGCGCGTGGAGCGGCTCGACCTCGTTCAGTTTCACTGGTGGGACTATTCGGTGCCGCGCTATCTCGAAGTCGCGCAATGGCTGCTCGAATTGCAGCGCGCCGGCAAGATCGACAGGCTGAGCGGCACCAACTTCGACACGCAGCGCACGCAGGAACTCATCGAGTCGGGCGTTCAATTGACGAGCATGCAAGTGCAGTACTCGCTGCTCGACCGTCGTCCGGCGAAAAAGCTCTCGGCGTATGCTCGCGAGCACGGCATTCACCTGCTCTGCTATGGCACGGTGGCGGGCGGCTTTCTATCCAACCGATGGCTTGGCGCGCCCGAACCTGGCCGCGACATCGCAAATCGCTCGCTGATCAAGTACAAGCTCATCATCGACGACTTCGGCGGGTGGGAAGTTTTCCAGACGCTCTTGCGCACACTCGAGAACATCGCGAGCAAGCACGGCGTGTCGATGTCGACCATTGCGACCCGCTGGGTGCTCGATCAGCCGCAAGTGGCCGCCGCGATTGTCGGCGTGCGGCGCGCCGATCACTTGCCGGAACATATGAAAGTGCTGTCGGTCGCACTGGACGCCGAAGATCGCGCCGCAATCGAACAGGTTCTCGCACGGAGCACGGCGATTGAAGGAGACGTGTACAGCGTCGAGCGTGATATTCATGGCCGCCATGGAAATATCATGAAATACGAATTGAATGGCGCTGCGTGAAGCCGCGTGCGGAGGGCGGTGTATTGACCAAACGATGAACCAAGCCGGGCTTACAGCGATGTGGGCCCGGTTTTTTTGCGCGTGCTGAACCCCCGCACTTACAAAGCCACGAAACACGTCATTCGGCACGCGCGTGCGCAGCGCCTCGGTGTTCATAATTGGCATGGTCCCGCATGCCTTCGCCGGTTTATTGCCTCTCGATTCGTGCGAATCGGACGGGTTTGATCCGGCCAGGACCGTGTTCGTACTAGTCCATCACCTGTAAGGTGTTTGAAAAAATACAGTGGCTCCTGATGAAGAAAGTTCTTCTTCTCGTTTCTTTCAGGAGTTACTCATGAACAAGACTTACCGCAATGTCTGGAATGCCGTCACGCAAACGTGGACGGCTGCATCTGAAACGGCCCGTGCACGCAGCAAGGGTTCGGCGCGCGTCGCGCTCGCGTCGGCGGCGGTGATCGTCGCGCTGAGCGCGGTGACGGGCACGGCGTCGGCGGCGGAAAGCTGCACGACAACGGACGGGCAAGCCGGCTCGATCGACGAGGCCGGCATGTGTACCGTGGCGTCGGAACTGCAACCCAACTCCATCATGCCGCTGGCCACGGTGGATGACGGCTTCATCAAGGTGACTGCGGGTACCCCTAATATCGCCGCCTCGGCGACCGGGTTCGGGGCAATCGCGATCGGCGATAGCGCTCTGGCAGATGGGCAAGGCGCATCGGCGATGGGTCACCAGGCTCAGGCAACCGAGATCGGCACGACGGCGGTTGGATATAAGGCCAAGGCCGAGGGGCAAGACGCATCAGCGGTGGGTAGCCAGGCTCAGGCAACCGGGACCGCCGCGACGGCGGTCGGATTCGGGGCCGCAGCAAGCGGGTACGCCACGGTGGCGCTTGGCAATGCTGCTAATGCCGCTGCCGATCGCAGCGTGGCCATCGGTAGCGGCGCCCATGCGACGGGAGACGCCGGCGTGGCGCTGGGCCGCGTTGCGTCCGCCTCGGGAACCAGTTCGATTGTAATCGGCCAACTAGCCAAGGATTCCACCAGCGACACGAATTTTGGCAACAACGCCGTCGTCATTGGCGCAGGTGCGGTTGTCTCGGGCACGGGTGCGACCTCCGGCGCGATGGCCCTGGGCAACAATGCCTATGCGTTCGGCAACGGTTCGGTCGCGTTGGGCGCGTCCTCGCATGCCGACAACACGGATTCAATGGCGTTGGGTGCTGGCGCCAATACGTACACCGTTGGCACCATCGCCGTGGGTACTAACGCGAGCGTCGGCACGGCGGCGACCGATTCGATGGCGATCGGTTTCGGTGCGAGTGTCGGCGACAACGTAACGAATACGGTAGCGCTCGGGGCAAATTCGACGACGACCCGCAACAACGCGGTAGCGGTGGGTTCGACCACCAGTTCGCGCCAGATCGTCAATCTCGCGGCAGGCACGCAGGACACTGATGCAGTCAACGTCAGCCAGCTTTCGCTGCTGGTCGATGCCCTTGGTGGTGGCGCGAAGATCGACCCCACCACCGGCGCAGTCACCGGTCCGACCTATACGGTTAGCGACGGTAACGGCGGGACGACCACGGTCGCAACGATCGGCGATGCGGTGACCAACCTCGACACGCGCACGGCGAACAACGAGTCGTCGATCGCCCAGATCAACAGCGATCTCAGCAACGGCTCGATCGGCCTGGTGCAGCAGAATGCGGCGACCGGCAACATCACGGTCGCGAGCGGCGTCGCTGGCGGCGCGGTGGACATGTCGGGCACGGCGGGCCCGCGCGTGGTGACGGGCGTGGCGAACGGCGTGAACGATAGCGATGTCGTGACGATCGCGCAGTTGAAGGCGACGGGCCTGATCGACTACACCGGCAAGGAACTCGGCGCGCTGGTCTATGACGACCTGACGCTGTCGAGTGCGACCCTCGGCGGCGCCAACGGCACGCTGCTGACGAACGTGATGGCGGGCTCGATCTCGGCAGGCAGCATGGATGCGGTGAACGGCGGTCAACTGTACGCGTTGCAGCAGCAGTTCGAGTCGCAGTACGGCCAGATGAACGACCGTGTGTCGAACATCGAAAGCGGCGCGTCGGGTGGCGGTGGCGGCACGGTCGATCCGTCGCTGCCGGGCAGCGGCGATGGCAGTGTGCAGGTGGGCTCAAACGCGAACGCGTCGGGTTCGAACAGCACGGCGCTCGGCAACGGCGCGGTGGCAACGGGCAGCAACAGCACGTCTACGGGTGTCGGCGCGATCGCATCGGGCAAGGACAGCACGGCGAACGGCGCGGGCGCCACCGCATCGGGTGAGAACAGCACGGCACTGGGCGCGAACGCCAGCGCGAATGGAAACAACTCCGTCGCACTGGGCGCGGGTTCGGTGGCGGATCGGGACAACAGCGTCTCGGTCGGCTCGATCGGCAACGAACGCCAGATCACCAATGTCGCGGCGGGCACCGCACCGACCGACGCGGTCAACGTGCAGCAGATGAACGACCAGATCGGCAGCGTGCGCTCCGACATGGAAGGCTATCGCCGTGACTCGAACGCGGGAACGGCGTCCGCCGTCGCACTGAGCATGCTGCCGCAGGCACCGGCTGCCGGAAAGAGCGTGGTGGGCATGTCGGGCGGCACGTATGGCGGACAGTCGGCGGTCGCATTCGGTCTGTCGACCTACACGCCTAACGGCAAGTGGATCCTGAAGGGCGGTGGTTCGACCAACACGCGCGGCACGGTAGCGGTTGGCGCTAGCGCAGGGTATGTCTGGTAATTCGCCGATGACCTGACTGCTGCACGCAGTCATTGCAGCACCAAGGACGTTCGAGAAATCGGCGTCCTTTTTTTATGGAGTCGAGCTTTTGTCGCGGTGCCGGCAATGCTCCCCTTGTTTCCCGCGTTACCTGCTCGTCTATTCCTTCCATCTCCTCGACGTGGCTGGCACTGCTGACTTCGTCGTTCAAAACGTGACGACGCCGCCGAGTGTTTCGACGCAGGCGCGGACGCTTCGTCAGCATCATTAGATGCGCCCCGCGTTGGTGCGGCATCCTGCCTTCGTCTACCAGCAGCCGCACGATTGATCTAGGTCACAACAGACCAAAGCCGCACGCGTACGCTGCACGAGTTGCATGCGGCATCGGTGCGCGCACGAATCATCGAGCCCGCCAGCAGCCCGCGGGGCAGCCGCTAGCGCGGCTCAATCAATGTAGCAACGGAGGACGGTGTCATGGACGCAGCCACGCAATTGGCGCGCAGTCAGGAAATTGCCGGGAAAGTCGCGTGCGTGCTGGAAAAGCGCACGCAGAACGCAATGGAGCACTATGGGAAACGGTTGCGCGCAGCCGTCGACGGCGACGCCGGCAGCGACCAGAGCGCGACTTCATTCGCGACGCAACTCAACCCCTTGAGCGCATGGCATTACGCCGTCGACGTCGCACAGCGCTCGCTGCTGTTCTGGGACACGATGCGCGAGCGCGGCACGCAATACGTCGAACGCGCTTCGCAGGAACTCAAGCCCGCGCTTCATTTCGACTACGACATCGTGCTCGACGCGAGGCATTTCCCGCGCCCCGTCAATTACGCGCTGCTGTATATCAAGCCGCCCGAAGGCGTGATCGTCGACGCGAAAAAGCGGCCTTATCTGATCATCGATCCGCGCGCCGGCCACGGTCCGGGCATTGGCGGCTTCAGAGACGATTCGCAGGTCGGCGTCGCGCTGCGTGCGGGCCACCCCGTGTACTTCGTCGTGTTCTTCCAGAACCCCGAACCCGGGCAGACCCTGCTCGACGTATGCGCCGCCGAACAGGAGTTCGTCAGGAAAGTGCGCGCGCTGCATCCCGACAGCGCGAAGCCGGCCATCATCGGCAACTGCCAGGGCGGCTGGGCCGCGATGATGCTCGCGAGTTCGTCGGCGGAGGATACCGGTCCCGTCGTCATCAACGGCGCGCCGATGTCGTACTGGAGCGGCGCGTGGAGCGACGGCGCAGGCGACAATCCGATGCGCTATGCGGGCGGAATACTGGGCGGCACGTGGCTCGCGTCGTTTGCGTCCGATCTCGGCAACGGCAAGTTCGACGGCGCCTATCTCGTGCAGAACTTCGAGAACCTGAACCCGGCCAACACGTTGTGGGACAAGTACTACCACGTGTACGACAACATCGACACGGAGCCGCCACGCTTTCTGGAATTCGAGCGCTGGTGGGGCGGCTACTACCTGATGAACCGCGAAGAGATCGAGTGGATCACGCGCAATCTGTTCATCGGCAACAAGCTCTGGTCGGGCGAAGTGCGCGGCGTTTCGGGCAAGGCGTTCGACCTGCGCGAGATCCGCTCGCCGATCATCCTGTTCGCCTCGATGGGCGACAACATCACGCCGCCGCAGCAGGCCTTCAACTGGGTGGCCGATCTCTATGGCAGCACCGAGGAAATCAAGGCGCGCGGCCAGGTCATCATCGGGCTGATGGACCAGGAGGCCGGACATCTTGGCGTTTTCGTGTCGGGCAAGGTGGCGAAGAAGCAGCATGCGCAGATCGTCAACGTGCTCGAGATGATCGAGACGCTCGCGCCGGGCCTCTACGCGATGCTGATCGACGAGGTGAACGGCGTCGACGGGAAGATCGCTTACGAGGTGACGTTCGTCGAACATCGTCTCGAAGAAATCGCGCAGCATTTCAACCGCTTCAAGCGCGAGGACGAAAAGCCGTTCGAAGCCGTTGCCGAGCTTTCCGAATTCAACCAGCGCGCTTATGAATTGTTCATGCAGCCCTACGTTCAGTGGATGTCGAACGAGACCACTGCGCGATGCCTGCGCCAGTTTCATCCGCTACGCTTTCAGCGCTGGGCCTTTTCGGATCTGAATCCGTGGCTTACCTGGCTGCGCCCGGCGGCTGAAGCGGTCAAGGCGAACCGGCAGCATGCCGACGATATCGCGCCGTGGCGCGCGCTCGAACATCGCGGCGCGGAAATCGTCAGCGCCTCGCTCGACCACTATCGGGCGATGCGCGACGCCGGCACCGAGTCGCTGTTCTTCAGCCTCTACACCGCGCCCTTCCTGCTTCATTTCGCGCAACGGTATCGCAGTCGCGAGATCGCCGTGTCCACGGCTATTAATCCGCGCGAACTGCCTTTCGTGAAGGAGGCATTGGCGTCGATCGCGCAGGGCGGCTACGACGAAGCGGTTGCGCGCGCGGCGTTCCTGCTTGGACGCAGCGGCGAGCCGCTCTCGCTTGCCCGGCTTGCGACGCAGCGTGAACTGGCCGAAGCCTACGCCGAGTATCTGCCGAGCTTGCCGCCCGATCAGTGGCGGCGCGTTCGCGGCGAACAGGAACTCATCGCGACTTATGAGCCGCAACAGGCCATCGCGACGCTTCCCGCGCTGCTCGCCAAACCGGAAGACCGCCAGCGGCTGCTGACGTTGCTGGACAGTCTGCTGGCCGACACGCGCGTGCAAAGCGTGCCGCCGACCGCGCACCAATGGGACGCGTTGCAACGCATTCGCGCGGTGCTCGGCGCGGCTCCCGCGGTGCGGCCCGAGCACGCTCTGTCATGAGCGTGCCCATCTTTCCCACTGAGGACTCGTCCGTGGAACCCAGACACGCGAAGTATCGCCAGCTCATTGCCCACTGTCAGACACTCGCGCCGATGCCCACGGCCGTGGTCCATCCATGCGACAGAAGCTCGCTGGAAGGCGCCGTGGAAGCGGCGCGCAGCGGCCTGATCGTGCCGATCCTCGTCGGGCCGCGCGCTCGCATCGAATCGCTTGCCGCCGAGTGCAAGTTTTCGATCAACGATTATCAGATCGTCGACGCGCCGTTCAGCGAGGCCTCGGCAGCCGCGGCCACGCAACTGGTGCGCGAGGGCAAGGCCGAGGCGCTGATGAAAGGCAGCCTTCACACCGACGAGCTCATGGCCGAGGTCGTCCGGCGCGATGCGGGGCTGCGCACCGGCCGGCGCGTCAGCCATTGCTTCGTGATGGACGTGCCCGCCCACGCTGACGCGCTGATCGTCACCGACGCCGCCGTGAACATCGCGCCGACGCTGGAGGAAAAGGTCGACATCCTGCAAAACGCGATCGACCTTGCGCACGCGCTTCAGTTTCCGGAGGTACGGGTGGCGATTCTCTCGGCCATGGAGACCGTCAGCCCGAAGGTGCCCTCGACCATCGAAGCCGCCGCGCTGTGCAAGATGGTGGATCGGCGGCAGATCACGGGTGCGCTCGTCGACGGCCCGCTTGCGCTCGATAACGCCATCGACCCCGAGGCCGCGCGCATCAAGCAGATCGATTCGCCCGTGGCCGGGCGCGCCAATGTCCTCATGGTGCCCGACCTCGAAGCGGGCAACATGCTTGCCAAGAGCCTGTCGTTCCTCGCGGGCGCGGACGCGGCCGGCATCGTGCTCGGAGCGCGTGTGCCGATCATCCTGACGAGCCGCGCGGATTCGCTCATTACGCGGCTCGCCTCCTGTGCGGTGGCGGTGCTCGTCGCGCAGGCGCGGCGCGAAGCCGCGAAGATCGTCGGGTGACGTCATGGCAGATGTGATTCTGGTTCTGAACGCAGGCTCGTCGAGCATCAAGTTCTCCGCATTCGAGGAGCAGGGCGACGCGCTCGATCTGGTCGTGCATGGCCAGGTCGAGGGCCTGTACACGAGCACCGCGCGGTTCGAAGCCGTCGACCGTCACGGCGAGCACCATGCGAGTGAACCGAGCGACGGCGGCGAGCTGGACCACCGGCAAGGACTGGAGATTATCGGCGCGTTCCTGAGCGAGCATCGCGAAGGGCACAGCCTCGTCGCGATCGGCCATCGCGTCGTACACGGCGGGCAGCGCTTCAGCGGTCCCGTGCGAATCACGCCTGACCTAACGGACGAGTTGGAGAAGCTTACGCCGCTCGCGCCGCTGCATCAGCCGCACAACCTGAAGGCCGTCCGCATTCTCGGCGAATTGCAACCGGGCGTGCCTCAGGTGGCGTGCTTCGATACGGCTTTTCATCGCACGCAACCCGAGGTGGCCCAGGCGTTCGCGCTGCCCAGATCGATCACCGGCCTGGGCGTGCGGCGCTACGGCTTTCATGGGCTTTCTTACGAGTACATCGCGAGTGTGCTGCCCGACGTCGCGCCGAAGGCGGCAAGCGGACGCACCGTGGTCGCGCACCTTGGCAACGGCGCGAGCATGTGCGCGCTCGTGGCGGGCAGGAGCGTGGCGAGCACGATGGGTTTCACCGCCGTGGACGGATTGCCGATGGGTACGCGGTGCGGCAGCCTGGACCCCGGCGTGGTGCTCTACCTGATGGAAGCGCTCGGAATGGATGCGCGTGCCGTCGAGGATCTGATCTATCGCCGCTCGGGTCTGCTCGGCGTATCCGGCGTATCGAGCGACATGCGCGTGCTGCTCGCCAGCGACGATCCTCACGCCCGTTTCGCCATCGAGCTTTACATCTACCGCATATCGCGCGAGCTTGGCGCGCTTGCCGCGGCAATGGACGGGATCGACGCGCTGGTTTTCACGGCGGGAATCGGCGAGCATGCGGCGGCGATTCGCGAGGGCGTGGTGCGGCACGCGGCCTGGCTCGGCGCGGAACTCGACGCCGAAGCGAACCGCAACGGCGGAGCGCTCATCACCACGGCATCGAGCCGGATGTCGGCGTGGGTCATCCCGACCAACGAAGAGCGGATGATCGCGCGCCATACGCGCGAGGTTCTCAAATGAAGGAGCAACGTCATGTCGTCTGAACCCGCCGAGGGATTACGTCCTGTACTAGCGGGCATGAAAGCGCTGGTCACCGGCATTGCCAACGAACACTCGATTGCATACGGTTGCGCCAAGGCGTTTCGCGAGCTCGGCGCGGATCTGGCCATCACCTACGCCTCGGAGAAGGCGAAGCCTTATGTCGAACCGTTGGCGAGCGAGCTTGGCGCAGAGCTTCTGCTGCCGCTCGATGTCGGTGACGCGGCGCAGCTTCAATCGGTATTCGGGCAGATCGGGCAGCGCTGGGGACGTCTCGACATTCTGCTGCACTCCATCGCGTGGGCGCCGAAAGACGATCTGCATGGCGGACTGCTGCATTGCTCCAGCGAGGGCTTTGCGCGCGCGATGGACATTTCGTGTCATTCATTCGTGCGCATGGCGGCGCTTGCCGCGCCGCTCATGGACCAGGGCGGCACCCTGCTCACGATGAGCTATTACGGCGCCAACAAAGTCGTGCCGAACTACAGCGTGATGGGGCCGGTGAAGGCCGCGCTCGAAGCCTGCACGCGCTACCTCGCCTATGAGCTCGGACCGAAGGGCATTCGCGTGCATGCGATTTCGCCGGGTCCGCTCAAGACGCGGGCGGCCTCCGGCCTCAAGGACTTCGACCTGCTCCTCAACGAGGCGGTCGAACGCGCGCCGCTCGGCGAGCTGGTCGACATCATGGATGTGGGCTACACCTGCGCGTTCCTCGCCACGCCCTACGCGCGGCGGGTTTCCGGCGAAACGCTGTATGTCGACGGCGGCGTCAACATCATGGCCTGATCTGGCTTTGGAGAGAAAACATCATGGCTGAGCTTTTACTGGGTAATGTCGAAGAAAGCGTTCTGGACGAGGAAATCAGCGAGTTCCTGCAGAGATACGGCTTCCCTCCGTTCGATTCGATCGAGCGCGTGCCCGCGGGAATCGGACGGCCCGTCGCGTTACTAATGTTCAGCAACCTTTCGGCGGAGGCACTCAACCTGCTCCGGTCGAGGATTCACAACATGTTCTGGAAGAATCACACCATCACTGCGCAGATCCTGCTGGAACGGGAAGACTGAGCCGAAAAGAGGCGACCAATGAGCATTCTGATCAGGCTGTTTCATCGTGAAGGCGCATCGGAAAAGCACACCCGGAATTCCGCACAGGTGAGCGACACCATCGAGCGCATTGCAAAACTGACTCCGCAGTTGCGGCTCGCGGAGCATTATCGTGAGCGCCTCGCGGCGTCGGTCACGACTTCGCTCGACTATGTCCGGGCATTGGTGGACGACATGCCGCCGGCACGCGAGGCGAGCGCATCCGCCTGGATGACGGACCCGTATATTCGGGCCTTTTTCGCCACGCCGGAAGACGTGCCGCGTGTCCTGAGTCATGCCACTGAACTGCGTACCTATTTCGATGCGCACCCCTTGGCGAACGAGGTCTTCGCCGTGCTCGGCATGGCGATGACTGAACGGCGGACATTCGGCGTGGCGCAACACGAATCGACGGCGCGTACCGACGTGCAACTCACCACCGTGAGCTTCAGCGATCACCGGGCACGCGTATGCGCCGACACGGAAGACACGCTTCGAGAGGAGATCGTGCGCCGTGTGGTGGATCAGCTCGTGCTCGTCGCCATCGAACGAATCGGGGCGGACGTGTCGCGCCGCGGCGAGCTCGAGCAGGAGCGCGCGCTGCTCAAGACGCGCCTGGCTCTGTTGCAGCGGCAAGGCAGCGGGATGAGCGCCGTGTTGGGCGCGCAGCCGTTGTCCAGTTTCGTGGAGGTGGCGCACCTGCAAGCGGAGCTGGAAAAGAACGACGCGGAGATGGCGCGTCTGGGACTCGCGACCGAGGCGATCGACCGTCGTCTGGAGACTATTGCCGAGGTACTCGGGTCGCCTGCGGAACACCTGCATGTAGTCAAGCGGGAACTGCGGCTCGATCACATGAACGTGATCGCGGAGAACGGATACGCTCGCGAGGGCGCAACGATCGAATTGAGGCTCGCAAGCATGCCGGAAACAGCGGGTGCGATGCGGGCGTTTGCGCTGGTGCGATTCGCACGCGTCGATTTACTGCCGGCGCCCAGCATGGCCGATGAAGAGCGAAAGTTCCTGGTCTGACGCCGCCGCGAACGCTATCGCATCGTGTGTCGGGGTTCCTTAAGCGTCAAAGGGGCGAATGTGTGAATGAAGGGCGGCGGCTAAGCCTCTGATCGTTGACGAGGCTCGGGATGCGACGTCACCCAACGCCGCGTGATGTATCGCCCTTCCCGGTTCAGCGCCGCGTCGTTGGTCATGACGCGCGCCGGGCTACCGGCGACGGTTACGCCTGCGACCACGTCTCTCGTCACTACGCTGCCCGCTCCGATCGTGACGTTGTCGCCGATAGTCACTGCTTCGACGATGCAGACGTTAGGGCCGATATATACGTTGTTCCCAATCGTGGCGGCCTTGCCGTGATTGCTGCCAATCGTGGTGCATTGGGAAATATTGCAATTCGAACCAAACACGGCGGTTTCATTGACCACGATGCCGCCAAAATGCGAAATGAAGAAGCCCGGACCAATCGTGGTTCCAACGGGAATGACGATTCCAAATTTTCGTTGAGTCGCACGCAACTTTGCCCGCAGCATGAAACCGATTACGCCGTTCCGGTGAGCGCTCGCCAGGCGAAACCAGAACATGTAGTTGAAGCCCTCGTTGCCAATGAACTTCCTCATGAAGCATTTCAAGTCGATTCGCCCCGCCACGCGAAAGAGGTCGCTTTTTATCAGTTCAATAGTTGTTTTCATCGTTTTTGGCAACCGTTGAAAAGTCTTCACCTCCGGTACCTTATACCCATTCGACGCCAGGATATGTGAGGTACAAAACCATCCGTGGGAAGTAAAAGCGGGCCCCTGCCCCCTGGCGTAACGAGCATGCGGCGAATCCATTTGCGGCGAATCGCACCATCGGTACAGCAAGGAACTCAACCACGTTGCCCGGCATTCCGTAGCGCCGACGACCCATTCAGGTGCCATTCCAGCGTTCTTGCTATCCCTGTTTCACAGCTCTCGATCGCACGCCGATCGGACGCCATTGCAGTTCGCGCATCATCTTGCTCGCATCGATCGCGTAGCGCCAATCATGACCAGGGCGGTCGGCGACGAATTTCACGAGACGCGCATGCGGCGCTCCGTCGGGTCGAGCCGGTCCATCAGCGTGCAGATGAGCGCCACGATATCGACGTTTCTCCATTCGTTGCACCCCCGACGTTATAGGTTTCTCCCACCGTCGCGGATGTTGGAGCCATTGCCGCACACCGGAATATCGGCTCCCTCGAGGCAGCGCCTGACGACGGTCGGGATGAATTTCTCTTCATGCTGGTAGGGGCCGTAGTTGTTCGAGCAATGAGTGGTCGATACCGGCAGGCCAAAGGTATGGAAGTAGGCGCGCACCAGGTGATCGGCGCCGGCCGCTTGCGCCACTTCATCCGGCCACCCGGCAGAGCCTCGTCGAGATCGCCCGGCGCCTCGGCGCACTCGTCTTGCGGTGGGCTCACCAGGACCGGCCACGGCTAGTCCGATTCGGCGTCGTCGGACGGCTTGACCAGAAAATCGTTGTAGCTCCGGTTCCGGATCCAGGACGGCGCGCGGCCGCGGCCGCTCCAGGTGGCACCGGTCACGGGGTCCTGGTATTTCATCTGAAGCGGTTTGGTGTTGTAGGTGCCTCGCCGGTCGACGCGTAACTGGTTAGGCACGAGGTTGAAGAAGTTCATGACCTGGCGGACGTGTTCGATAGCCGCGTTCTGCTCCTGCTGCCAGGCAACCGATATCCGCTCATCGAGTTGCGCGAGTTGCTGCTTCAGCATCTTTACCCTGCTGCTCATGTTCTCTTTCCGTAATACATGACCAAGTTGTCGCCAGAGTCCGATAACCACACTGTGAGATTTCAAGTGAGATGTGAAATGCAATCGTAATACTATCGAGTTGAATTTTAAATATCAACTGATATCCTTCCGGCCATGTACACGGCGACCAAACCCCAGCGGCTGAGCCGCGAAGAAAGTCGATTGCAGACTCGGGCAGATTTGCTTGCTGCGGCGAAGCGGCTGTTTGTCGAGAAAGGTTTCGGCGGTACGTCTCTCAGGGATATCGCGGCCGAGGCAGGTTATACGCAGGGCGCTTTCTATTCGAACTTCGCGAGCAAGGAAGATCTGTTCGTGGAACTGATGCGAGAGCGGTCGAGGACGCAAGTGAGCGACATTGGCCGAACGCTGAGCGACCCGTCTGCGTCTGCGGACGACATATTGAACGCGTTGGAGGTCTGGGCGCAGACGCTCGATGCAGAGCCCGAATGGTCTGTGTTGGGCGTTGAATTCAAGCTTCAGGGACGCCGCAACCCCGTTTTTGCAACGGCCTCACAGGCGCTGCTGGACGCGCATCGTGATGGCCTTGCCTATTGCATCGGGCAGATTTTCGCCAGGCTGGAAAAAGTGCCGCCCGAATCGCCGACCGTATTGGCGGCGGCCTTCATGGGTCTCTCACAAGGCCTCGCGCTGCAGCGGTCGATGCTGGCCGAGGCGCCCATTGGACACATGATCATGGTGTTCCTGCGCAGCCTGTTGGCCGCGGCGCCGCGGGTGCGCTGATCTGCAAGAATAAGTTTCGTTAAAGCGGAAGCCGGAGTTTGTTTCCAACTTCCGCTTGATGAGTCATCACCTCACGCACCGGAACCCCGCATACACATGCTGATAATGCGGCTGAAACCAGTTGCGGAACGCCGGTCGCAACATGCACCGCGCGGTGCGCGACGACCCGCCCTTGATCACGTAGTGCTGCCCGTCGAAAAAGTTGGCCGAATAGCCGGGATAAAACGGAAACGCTTCAAACCCCGGCAGTGCGTCGAACAGCGTCGACGTCCATTCCCAGCCATTCCCGAATTGACCTTCGACACCGAACGCGCTGACGTTATCCGGATACGCATCGACCGGCTGCGGGTCCCAACTGCGAAAATCGAAATTGCCCGACGCGGCATGCGGCGCACCCTGCGCCGCGCGTTGCCATTGCGCCTCCGTGGGCAGCGCCTTGCCGGTCCAGCGTGCGTAGGCGCTCGCTTCGGCGTGGCTCACGTAGACGGGCCAGTCGAGCGGCAGCGGCACTTCATCGAACATCGTGCGCAGCATCCATGCGCCTTGATCTCCGTCGGGCCGCGACCAGCAGGCGGGGTGCTCGATCTGCTCGGCTTGCCTCCACGCCCAATCGTTATCCGACCACCATTCGCGCTCGCGATAGCCGCCTGCCTCGATGAACTCGCGAAACGCGCCGTTCGTCACCATGTAGCGATCGATCTCGAAGGCGGGCACGTCGACGCGCATTTCGCCGAACTCGTTGTCCCAGCCGAAGCGGCCGCCGTCGCGCGGCATGCCGAGCAGCGCGGCGCCGGCCGGCACGCCGACCATCGAAGACAATTCGCCGCCGCGTTCGCCACGTGTGCGTACCGGCTCGCGCAAGTCCGTGACCTTCTGTTCGAGCGGTAGCTGATGCAGCATGTACGCAAGCGTTTCGGCATGCATCAACCGATGCTCGATCGCGACATTCAGCAACTGCTCCGACGCGTCGGCTTGCGTGCCGCCGCGGCCGACACGCGCCGAGTCGGTCAGCGCATCGAGCTCGCGGTCGATCTGTTCGCGCGCGCGCGAACCATATGCGCGCACCGTGTCGAGCGACGGCCAGTCGCCTGGCTGATCGGTCGGAAAACCGCCGTCGACGGGGTCGATGCCGAAAGCAAAGAGCTGATCGAGCCGCGGGTCGAACGCCGGCAG
Organism: Paraburkholderia sp. 22099; assembly: GCF_052045835.1. Classification (NCBI taxonomy): domain Bacteria; kingdom Pseudomonadati; phylum Pseudomonadota; class Betaproteobacteria; order Burkholderiales; family Burkholderiaceae; genus Paraburkholderia; species Paraburkholderia sp. 22099. Next base: position 85,267 of record NZ_JBQEPU010000008.1, read on the forward strand.
ATCGCACAAACGCTGATCGAACAGATTGCGATCGAACGCTTCCAGATGGCCGATGTAAAACACGATCCGGTGGCGCTCACGGATCGGCCGTTCGTACAGAAACTCGGGTTTGACGATGGAAAGCAATGCGTCGGTGACTTGACGCGCGTCGATCAGACGCTGGACGAGCGGATGGTGCGGGGCGGGGTCGCGATTCATTTCGCCGGGTCTCCTTGCGGGGGACGGACTAAGACTGTACCCGGTCGCAGCAGCCATGCCAAGGCGAAAGCGCGCTGAAAAAGCATGTGGACGGGGGTCCGGCGGCGCGAGCCAGTCCCCGGCTCGCGGCTCAGACCTGCCTCAATCCTTCGAAATCGACGATGCGGATGCGCTTGCCTTGCGTGTCGATCAGGCCACGCTTTTGAAATCTTGACAGGGTGCGGCTCACGGTTTCGAGCGTCATGCCGAGGTAGCTGCCCATGTCCTCGCGCGTCATGCGCAAGTTGAATTCCGCCGATGAATAGCCCCGCTGCGCATTGCGCTCGGAAACGTCGAGCAGGAACGCGGCGACACGTTCGTCCGCCGACAGCGAGCCGAGCACCATCATCTGCGCGGCCTCGCGCACGATCTGCTCGCCGAGCAGCTTATGCAAACGCTCCTGCATCGGGCCGCTTTCGCGGCACAACGATTTGAGGGCGTCGTACGGGACGATGCAAACGGTGCTGTCTTCGAGCGCGAGCGCGCTGCATGCATGCACGTCGTCGCTGATGCCGTCGAGACCGAGCGCCTCGCCCGCGATGCGCAGGCCGGTCACCTGATCGCGGCCGTCACGATGCGCCATGACGGTTTTCATCGAGCCGGAGCGCACGGCGTAAATGTTGTCGAAGCGGTCGCCGCTGCGATACAGCGCTTCGCCGCGCCGCACGGAGCGCGCGGCGCAGATCAGCGTTTCGAGCTTCGACAGTTCGGCGGACGACAAACCTTGAGGCATGCAGAGCTGCCGCATCGCACAGCTCGAACAGCGCGTGGCGGTGCGCGCGGTCGCCCTCGGCGGCGCGATGTGGCGGCCGCGCAGCGGCGATTGCGCGGCGGGTTCGGCACTGCCGGTGGAGCGAGCAGCAACGGTGGGAGTCAGCATGTTCGGCAGCCATTGATCGGGATGACAACGGATTGTCCCACCGGCCATGCGCGCCGCTTAGCGGCAAAACGACGCGTTCGCACGGTCAGGTCGCTTGCGCGACGTCACGCTGTTTGGCGTCGCGAATTGCCGCGCGTCGTGAGAAGGCGGAGCTCGCGGCTCTAGCCGTCGACGCAGCGCCGCCGCACTCGTGATGCGCCGCGAAGCGCGTCACGACGCCGAGCCGGTGTCCTTGCTTTCCTTGGCCGCGGCGGATGGGATCAGCAGCACGGGCAAGCTCGCTTGCCGTACGCAACGCTCGGCCACGCTGCCGAGAATCAGACGCTGGAAACCGCGCCTGCCGTGCGTGCCCATCACCAGCAGATCGGCGTTGAAATCGGCGGCCGCCTTCAGCACGACCGCGGAAACGTCGTCGAGCGACGACGCTTCGGTTACCACGAGTTCGCCCTTCACGCCTTGCGCGGCCATGAACCTGGCGAACTCCGCGCCGAGTTCCTTGCCTTCGTCGATGAGACGATTGCGCAGAACCGAAGGGTCGTAGCCCGGCGCTTCGAAGTACAACGGCGTGTTCTCGACCACATACAACGGCTGCAAAACCGCACCCGAGGATTTGGCGAGCGCGAGCGCTGCTTCGAACGCACGGCGCGAGGTCTGGCTGCCATCGACCGCTACAAGGATGCGTTGGTACATATCGACTCCGTGTCAGAAGGATTCGGATTGCCACAGCCGCTTGGCGGACCGGGCGGCTTGACGGTGCGTGACCGCTTCGAGCTTTAATGATCGCTGAAAAACGGCCATGCGGCCGGATGTAAATCAAACACTTGTCAAATTCGACGCCGCCGCTGCCTGACGCGAGAGCGCCGTGCAGCAAGCACTGGCGGCCATCATCGCAATCCATGACGCATATCGCCGGCTAGGGCGAAACATGATTTGCCTTACAATCGAAACCTACTCAGACAAGCTGCTTCAGCCCCGCTGATGAACGAGCGCAAAACGACGGGCTTGCCCGACAAAATCTACGGCGACATCCTCAATCGCATTCTCGAAGGCGAATACAAGGAAGGCGAACGGCTGCCCACCGAGCATGCGTTGGCCGAACGCTTTGCGACGTCGCGGCCGACCGTGCGCGAAGCCCTGGCGCGCTTGCGGGCGGACGGCATCATCATGACGCGGCATGGTTCGGGCACCACGGTCGCGCGGCGGCCCGATCCGGATGTGCGCCGTTTCGCGCCGCTCGAAACGCTGTCCGACATCCGCCGCTGCTATGAGTTTCGTATCGTGACGGAAGCGGGCGCGGCGGAGCAGGCGGCGCTCAAGGCCGACGCCGACGACATCGCCGCGATCCAGCACGCGTGGGAGCAACTGGAGCGCATCATCGAAACACGGGGTATCGGCGCAAAGGACGACTTCATGTTCCACCTGGCGGTGGCGCGCGCATCGAAGAATCCGTTTTTCATCACGGTCATGTCGTTTATCGAAGAGCAAATCGTGTTCAGCATGAACCTGTCGCGCAATCTGTCGCTCGTGAAAACGGTGGAGCGCCAACGGCTCGTGCAGGCCGAGCATATGGCGGTGCTCGATGCGATTCGCCGTAAGGACGCGCCCGCGGCCGGAAGGGCGATGCGGGCGCATCTCGAGAATGCGCTGGAGCGGATGTTCGGCTCCTAGGCTGGGACGATCGCGTGCTTCACCGCAGTGTTTCGGGCGGAGCATGGAGCGGCACTGCGTCGCCGCACCATCGGGCCGTCCAGTTCCCGGCCCGGGGCGTGCGATTTGCCCGCTTGGTTGCCACCAAGCGGGCACGACCAAGCGGCCACCAAGCGGCCACCAAGCGGCCACCAAGCGGCCACCAAGCGGCCACCAAGCAGCCACCAAGCAGCCACCAAGCAGCCACCAAGCAGCCACCAAGCAGCCACCAAGCAGCCACCAAGCAGCCACCAAGCAGCCACTAAGCAGCCACTAAGCAGCGGCGGCGATCGGCCCGAACAGCGCGGTACGGGTTTTCGGACTCACCGCGATGTCCAGCGCCACGGCCCGCTCCACACCGATCTGCAACGGCGCGCCGAGCCGGCTGATCTCGATGCCGGTCTTGCGCAGCAGCCGTTCGATCGGCGTCGTCGTCACCGTGACGTAGCGCGTGATGCCCATGCGGTCCGCGAACGTGACGAGCTCGTGAATCGCCTGCATGGTCACATCGGCAAAGCCGAACGACTGCTCCTCGCCGCTGGTTTCGATCGCGAAGCGGCTCAGTTCCCAGATGTGCCTGCCGACCGGCGCCTCCGCGCCGTGCAGCAATTGCGGGAACGTGTCCTTGAGCATGTTGGGGCCTTCGGTGGGCATCAGGCGCCAACAGCCGCGCACCTGCCGGTCCTCGCCTTGAATCAGCATGTAATGCGGCCCGAGTGCGTCGTAGCCGTCTATTTCCATGCCCGCGATGGTGGGGATGTCCCATCCCAGACGCCCGTGAAAAACGCGGGCTCGTAGACGGTACATTTCGTTGATGTCGGCGTTGTCGAATTCCTGCCGCATTCCAATCCGGATTGCTGTTTGCATGACGTTCTCCTGAACGTGTTGGGGTACCCAATACGCAGGAAAACTTATGCATTCTGAATCTTTGCGCTACCTACCTACCTGGATAGGTGTGCATGCTTATCGGATAACGCAGAATTCGAGACAGCATCTGCACATAACCGACGGGACACGACAATGGAACTCCTCGAAAATCACTGGAAACCGCAAACCGATATTCAAACGCGCCCCGCGCAGGCTCCCTCGGCCGTGGACCGCGTTTTGATCATTGCTTACCGCAAAAAGAAAAAAGAGAGCCAGCGCCGTTTCTGGGCGCGCTTCGGCGTGACGCAGTCGCGCGGCAGCCGGTTCGAATCGGGCGCTGAGATTCCGGCGCCGGTCTCGATCCTGCTGGGTCTGTACTTCACGAAAACCGTGTCCGACGCGGATCTCGGCCGGGCCGAACGGGTGCTGTATAGCCGCGACGCGGCCGCATTGTTCAACCCGGGTCAATAAGCCCGAGCTGCGCCGCAATCACGGCCGCCGCGCGGCGCGAATTCACACCGAATTTCGTCCTGATGTTTTTCATATGGAAGTTCACCACGGCTTCCGAACAGTTCAGGATGTGGGAGATTTCCCATGTGGATTTACCGCGCGCGGTCCATTTCAGACATTCACGTTCACGCGGCGTGAGTTTGGGCAATAAGGTCTGAGTGTGGGTATTCAAATGGCGCTGGGCGGTGTCGATCACCAGATCGCGCAATAACACCAGGTTCGGCAACGCAACGTCGATATGACGCCAGAAGGCGTCGGTCGGGTTGCTGTCGTTGACGAAGCACATCATGCCGGCTTGCTGGTTGGGTCCGTGAATCGGCAACGTCACCCCGGCGCGCAGGCCATGCCCGCGGGCTTCCTCGTACATTGACTGCTGCTCGGCGGTAGTAAAAATGTCCGGCGACCAGATCAATGGCGTGGCGCGTGTCGCGCAATGGCTGACGGTCGGGTCGATGTGAGCCAGTCCCTGATCGTCATAGGCGCGGCGCCATGCCGGCGCATAGGTGCTGCGCACGTAGGCGTCTTCCAGGCGCATGGTCGGGCGCGGCAGCATCGCGATCAAAAGCCTGTCGAAACCCCATGTTTCGGCAAGGCCGACAATCGCGCTGAACCATTCCGCTTCGTCGACGGCGTTCTGCAGCGGCGCCATCTGCTCGATAAAGTGTAACGGCAATTTTCAACTCTCTCAGGCTCGCAACGTCTCGTTGCGGTTTAATTGCGGTACGGTATTCCGTCCGGCTGTTTTGTATTCACAATCTAACACTAAAAATAACTTCGCAAAGCCGACATCTAATGTGCATAAAGGCGTTGCGAGGGGCGGCCAGGGAGCGAATGAAACGCAGCCCATGCGAAATTCCCTGAACGCCACGAGGAATCCCAGCCGATAAAAGTGGTGAAACTCTTCGCGGCAACCGGTCTGTTTTTTCATCGGCCTGCATTATTAGCTAATTCAGGCTAATAACCCTCTTCATAATCGGGCGATACCTGCCCACTCGACATATCGGATTTCGTTGCCGGTTTGCGGGGCTCCGTGTGCTTGGCCGCTCATTGTCATATAACGACGCGTTTCCGGCTTTCTCGCTGACCATTCTCAGATTCCTGCAAGTTGTTTGACAAATTTGCGGGCCCAATGCTAACTTCAATGCCCCTACCTGCCCACCGGGTTTGAGGCGCCATGAACGAATCTCCCATACTCGACAGTGAATTCGCCGCTTCGGTCATGGCCGTGCCGCCGCTGGCGCGCCGCGCCGACTACGCGCTCGATCCCGCCGCAAACCTGGCGCTGATTCGCCACATCGAAGCCGGCAGCGTGCGCACCTTGCTATATGGCGGCAACGCGAATCTTTATCACGTCGCCGTCAGCGAATACCGCGACTTGCTCGATCTGCTCGCCGACGCCGCGAGCCCGGGCACGCGCGTGATCCCGGCAATCGGTCCCGACTACGGAAAAATGCTGGACCAGGCGCGCATCCTTGCGCAAAGCCGCTATCGGACGGCGATGGTGCTGCCGCTCGGCGGTTTCACGACGTCCGAGGGCGTCGAGGCGGGGCTGACGCGCATCGTCGACACGGCGGGCATTCCGCTCACGCTGTACATCAAGAGCGAAGACTACGTCGAGGTCGACACGCTGGCGCGCCTGGTCGACCGTGGCACGCTGCTGGCCGTGAAATACGCGATCGTGCGCGCCGATCCGGCGAACGATCCTTATCTGCGCCGCCTGCTGCAACAGGTGCCGGCCACCAAAGTGGTGTCCGGCATGGGTGAGCGGCCGGCGCTCGTGCACGTGCGCGAGTTCGGTCTCGCCGCATGGACCACGGGTTCGGGATGCATCGCGCCGCGCATGGTCACGGCGTTGCTGCACGCCGTCAAGTCCGGCGATCGGGACACGGCGCAGCGTCTCCACGATGCCTTCCTGCCGCTCGAAACCTTGCGCGACGACATCTCGTTGATCCGCGTGCTGCACGACGCGGTCACGTTCTCGAAGATCACCGACATGGGGCCGATTTTGCCGCTGCTCAGTTCGACGCCGCCCGAACATCATGCGAAGATCGAGCACGCCGCGCGGGAACTGCTTGCGTTGGAACGGCGGTTCGCACAAGCCGATGCATGACGGCGCCTCGCCACGCCCGCCCATGCCTACCACACCATCAACCCGAAACCAGAAAGCACCAGCATGACCGACAACAGCCGACGCTATCCCGATCCCTCCGTCCGCGTGCTCGATCCGCGCTTCAAGTCGCTGATCCTTGCCTCCGCTTCCGTCGAGTGTCTGTATCAAGGCACGCGCTGGTCCGAGGGGCCGGTCTGGTTCGGCGACGGCCGCTATCTGCTGTGGAGCGACATTCCGAACGACCGCATCCTGCGCTGGGACGAACCCAGCGGCACGGTCACGACCTATCGCCAGTCGTCGAACAATGCGAACGGCCATACGCGCGATCGCCAGGGCCGACTCGTCAGTTGCGAGCATCTGACGCGCCGCGTCACGCGCACCGAATACGACGGCTCGATCACCGTGCTCGCCGACCGTTATCGCGGCAAGCGCTTCAATTCGCCGAACGACGTCATCGTGAAGTCGGACGGCTCGATCTGGTTCACCGATCCGACCTTCGGCATCGACAGCTTTTACGAGGGCGAGCGGCAGGACTCGGAACTGCCGGCATGCGTGTATCGCATCGACGGCCAATCCGGCGAAGTCAGCGTGGTCGCCGACGGCGTGCTCGGACCCAACGGCCTCGCGTTTTCGCCGGACGAGTCCGTGCTGTACATCGTCGAGTCGCGCGGCGAGCCCCGCAAGATCCGCGCGTTCGACGTCGACGGCAACGGCCTGGCGCTGTCGAACAATCGCGTGCTGATCGACGCTGGCCCCGGCACGCCCGACGGCTTTCGCGTCGACGTTCACGGCAATCTGTGGTGCGGCTGGGGCATGGGCACCGACGAACTCGACGGCGTGCGCGTTTTCACGCCGCAAGGCGAGCCCATCGGCCACATTGCGTTGCCGGAACGCTGCGCGAATGTGTGCTTCGGCGGCCGCCATCGCAACCGGCTCTTCATGGCGGCAAGCCACGGGCTCTATTCGCTCTACGTCAACACGCAGGGCGTGCAAGGCGGCTGAGTTCGGCGCGCGTCTGCGCGCATCGGCGCGCATCGACGACTTGCCTGACAAGTGCTCGTCAACGCCGGCCGCGGGCTTCGGGTTTGCCCTCGGATGACGCGCGCAAACCATTGAGCTAAAAGGATTCCAGCCACAATCCCGCGATTTCGTGAGCAAATCGCCGCCGTGAGTATTTGCTTGACATCGGCAGTCCCGCTTCGCTATGTTCCTCTGGTAGATCACCGCCCGCAGCGCATCTGACCGGCGGACTTCCATACCAAGAAGCGAGGAGACGCAATGACTGTTTCACGCAGGTTGTCGCTCAAGCTGGTGTCCGTATGTCTCGCGGCGAGCGCCGCTTTCGCCTCCGCCGCGCACGCGGCCGATCCGGTCACGCTCAATATCGTCGACGTGGCGGGTGATCTTCAACTCACGCAAAAGGGTTTCGAGGCCTTCAAGGCGAAGTACCCGAACCTCGTCGCCAACATCACGTTCACGAATGCGCCCGCGCCGCAGTTGCCCGGCAAGATCAAGGCGATGCAGGCCGCGGGCCGCTCCGATATCGATCTCGTGCTCACCGGCACCGACGCGCTGGCGGCCGGCATCGAACAGGGTCTCTGGACGAAACTGCTGCCGGACAATGCGGCGGCTTTCCCCGGCGTGCTCGACAAATACGCGCCGGGTCCGCGCAAGATGCAGGATCTCGCGCAAGGCTACGGGCTCGAGGTCGCGTACATGCCGGCCGGTCCGCTGCTCGAATACAACCCCGCGAAAGTCAGCGATCCGCCGAAAACGCCCGAGCAACTGCTGCAATGGTGCAAGGCGCATCCCGACAAGCTCATCTATGCGCGGCCGGCCAACTCCGGGCCCGGCCGCACGTTTTTGATGGGGCTGCCCTACGTGCTCGGCGACAAGGATCCGCAAGACCCGATTCACGGCTGGGACAAGACGTGGGCGTTCCTCAAGCAACTGAACGAATGCATTCCCTACTATCCGGGCGGCACCTCGGCGGTCATGAAGGAACTCGGCGAGGGCACGCGCGACATGACCGTCACGGTAACCGGCTGGGACATCAATCCTCGCGCGCTCGGCATCGTGCCGGCTGAATTCAGGGTGCAGGCGTTCGACAACATGACGTGGGTCAACGACGCGCACTTCATGGTGATTCCGAAGGGCGTGCCCAAGGAAAAGATCGAGGTGCTCTACAAGCTGATGAACTTCATGCTCGAACCCGCGCAGCAGGCCATGACCTATGACGATGGTTACTTCTATCCGGGTCCGGCGATCAAGGGCGTGACGGTCGAACAGGCGCCCGCGCGCAGCCAGGACGTGCTGAAGAAGTACGGCCGGCCGGAGTACGCGAAGCTGCTGGCGGAACGCCCGCACGTGTTGCCGCTGAATGCGAGCGCGATGGTCGCGGCATTCAGGAAGTGGGACACCGAAGTCGGCGCGCAGAAGACCAAATAGTTCGCGCCGGGAGTCAGCGCTTCTATGTCTTCGCGCCGATGCGATCCGCGCAGCGCGCGCGTATCGCGCGTATGACGCGCATCACGACATCGCCAGGGAACCGCCAGGAAATTCGCCATGAAGCATCACTTTGAGCAGTTGCGGCTCGACGCCGTGAGCCGCAGTTTCACGAATGCGGAAGGCCAGGCCGTCGCGGCGCTGCAAGGGCTCGACCTCGACATCCGGCGTGGCGAATTCATCGCGTTGCTGGGACCCTCCGGTTGCGGCAAGTCGACGGCGCTCAACTGCATCGCCGGCTTGCAGCCCTTGAGCGGCGGCGGCATCTGGCTCGACGACAAACGCATCGACGTCTTGCCGCCGGAAAAGCGCGGCTTCGGCATGGTGTTCCAGAACTACGCGTTGTTTCCGCATATGAGCGTGCTCGATAACGTCGGCTTCGGTTTGAAAATGCGCGGCGTCGGCAGGAGCGAAACCATGCGCCGCGCGCGCGAAGCGTTGCAACTCGTGCAACTGGTTGGGCATGAACGCAAGCTGCCCGGTCAATTGTCCGGCGGCCAGCAGCAGCGCGTGGCGATTGCGCGCGCGATCGTGATCGAGCCGCCGCTCATTCTGATGGACGAACCGCTGTCGAATCTCGACACCAAACTGCGCATTGAAATGCGCGCCGAGATTCGCCGCATCCATAGTCAGCTCGAACGCGCGACGCTCTACGTGACGCACGATCAGGACGAAGCGCTTTCCATGGCCGATCGCATCGTCGTGATGAAAGAGGGCGTGGTGCAGCAGATCGCCACGCCGAAAGAGGTCTATACGCGCCCGCAGAATCTGCATGTCGCGCGTTTCATGGGCTATCGCAACGTGGCCGATTTCATGCTCGAAGGCACGCAAGGCGAAGGCGTCGCGGTGAGCGCGAACGGTGTGCGTCTGATCGGTACGCCGATGGCCGGCTTCGACAGCAAGCGCGTGAGCGTCGCGCTGCGTCCCGAGGATATGGAGCGCGCGGCGCCCGGCGCGGAAAACGCTTTCGATGCGCTCGTGACCACCGTCGAATACGGCGGCCGCGATTCGCTGCTGCGCGTGAAAACCGCCTTCGGCGATTTGTGGGCGCGCGTTGGCGGTGAATTCCAGGAGGGCGAGCGAATCAGCCTGCGCGTGCCGCCGTCGCGCACGCTCGTCTACGAAGGAGAAGCTGCATGAACACGCCCACGCTGTCGCCGCCGCTCGCGCCGCGCGACGCCAAGGCGTGGCTCGTCGCGCCGGCGCTGATCTTCATCGTCGCATTGTTCATTTACCCGTTCGCATATGGGCTGATCCTGTCGTTCCAGCCGATGAACGGCAGCGGACCGTGGGCCAACTATCTGACGTTCTTCACCGACACGTCGATGTGGCCGACGATCATCGTCACGCTCAAGCTCGCCGTGCCCGCCACGCTCATCAACGTCGGCGTGTCGGTTCCGGTCGCGTTCGCGCTGCGCCGCTACTCCCGTTATCAGAAGTTCGTCACCACCTTGCTGGTGATTCCGGTGACGCTCGGCACCGTGCTGATCGCCGACGGCATGCTCACGTACTTCGGTCCGAACGGCTGGTTTCCGCAGGCGTTGCAGGGCCTGCATCTCTATACGAGCGAAGTGCGGCTCACGCATAACTTCTGGGGCGTGCTGATCTCGCTGATCGTGTCGGGGTTCCCATTCGCGTTTCTGCTGACGCTGTCTTACGTGACCGGCATCGACCCCACGCTCGCGAGCGCGGCGGCGACGCTCGGCGCAAGTCCGTGGCAGCAGTTTCGCCGCATCTATTTGCCGCTGCTCGTGCCGGGCTTGACGATGGCCGCGTGCCTGTCGTTCGTGCAGGCGTTCTCGGTGTTTCCGTCGGCGGTACTGCTCGGCGCGCCGGCCGGCCCGACGCGCGTGATGTCGATCGCCGCGGCCGAGGCCGCATTCGAAAGCTACGACTATTCGCTCGCCTCCGCGATCGCGATGGTGATGGGCTTCGTGCAATTGCTGGTGGTGGTCGCGATGCTCGGCGCGCGCCGCTTTTTCTACAGCGGTCCGGTAACGGGAGGCAAGGGCTGATGACGACCGATCGCCAAGCGGCGCACGCTTCCTGGTCCACGTCCGCATCGAAGGAACACGACGACGGCGCCCGCCAGCCCGGCAAACGCGCGAAGCAGCGCGCCAGCGTGCCGGGGCGTGTGTGGCGCGTGCTGGTGTGGGGCGCGATGCTGTTCTTCCTCGTCAACGTGGTGTTGCTGATCGCAACCGTCGCGGTGAACTCGGTGGCGACGCGCTGGTTCGGCACCCTGTTGCCGCAAGGCTTCACCCTGCATTGGTATGCGCAGGCGTGGAGCGACTTTCAGTTGGCGAGCGTGTTGTGGGTCACGGTCGAAGTGGTCGGCGCGGTGGTGCTGCTGTCGGTGCTGCTCGGCGTGCCCGCGGCTTACGCGCTGGCTCGCGTGCAATTTCCGGGCAAGCGCACGGCGATGCTGATCTTCCTGCTGCCGTTGATGGTGCCGCCCGTCACCTACGGCATTCCGATGGCGACGGTGATGTACAAGATCGGCCTGGCCGGCACGCTCTCCGGTGTGATTCTTGCGAACCTCGTGCCGGCGCTGCCGTTCGTGATCCTGGTGATGACGCCGTTCATCGAACAGATCGATCCCAATCTCGAAGCGGCGGCGCGCATTTTCGGGGCCAACACGTTCCGCTATTTCCGCTATGTGCTGCTGCCGCTGCTGGTGCCCGGCATGCTCGCGGCCGCGCTGCTGGTATTGGTGCGCACCATCGGCATGTTCGAACTGACGTTCTTCACGGCGGGTCCGGCGACGCAAACGCTCGTGGTCGCGTTGTACTACGCGGTGTTTTCAACCGGGGTGCGAGCGCCGCAATCGATCGACGCGATGGCGATGATCTACATGGCGATCACGTTGATCTGGGTGCTGATCGCCCTGCAATTCGTGAGCCCGACGCAAATCGTCTCGCGCGTGAAGGAGCAGAAGCACTGAACCGCTCAGCGCTTCACGCGGCACGCACTCGCATTCAATTCAATAGCCCACGCGATACACCCGGCCCGTCTGCGCGCCCTCCACGCTGCGCAGATAGGCCAGTGCCGCGCGTTGCGCCGTTACCGGTTCGAAGCCGCGAAAGTAGGGCGCGTAAGCGTCGAGCGATTCGGTCAGCACGGTCGGGCTGACCACGTTGATGCGAATGCCGCGCGGCAGTTCGATTGCCGCGCCGCGCACGAAGCCTTCGAGCGCCAGGTTGACGGTGGTGGCGTTCGCACCCAGGGGAATTGGCTCGTCGCCGACAATGCCGCTCGTCAGCGTGAACGAGCCGCCGTCGTTCACGTATTGCTGGGCGGCCAGCACCACGTTGATCTGGCCCATCAGCTTGTCGCGCAGGCCGATCCAGAACTGTTCGATGCTCATTTCCGGTAAGGGACCGAAATGCAGCTTGCCGGTGGTGGTGACCACGCCGTCCACCTTGCCGATCTCGCGAAAGAGCCGCTCGATGCTCGCCGGATCGGTGCTGTCGACGCGGTGCGTGCCGCGCGTCGCGCCCGCTTCGATGACTTCGTGGCGCGCCTTGAGTTCCGCGCTCACTGCCTGGCCAAGCGTGCCGGTGGCGCCGATCACGACGATCTTTTTCATTGACTGCTCCGCTGAGGGTTAACGTGGGGTCGATTGTGCGGGCAGCCGCTCGCAAGAAAAAGCCGCGTGCATGCGCAGGTCTTGCAACCCCCGGTTTCTAATCGGGCCAGGCGCGCGCCATTATTCAAACGATGCGCGCCAACGATGCGCGCTGACGATTCGCTGATTAACGGGCGCGTGCGCCGGAATTCAAACGCGCCGTTGAAACGCGAACACTCATTTCACCCGGTGTAACTCGATCACGCGCGTGGGCCGCAGATGATTAAGAGCGTAATGAATGCGGCCGCGCTCGTCGCGGCTGCCGGCCTCGCGCGGCTCGTCGAACCGGGGATCGGCCGAATGGGGACCCTGCGGCTCGACCATGCCTTTGTCGATGACCGTATAGCCCGGTTCGAGCGCGAGCAGCAGATGATTGCCGCCGACGCGGCTGTCGAAGCCGGCCATGCCGTCGTGCGCCTCGGGCACGCTGTTGGTGAGCGTTGCGTTGCTCATGGTGATTTCATCGGCCGCGATCGGGCCATAGCCCGCGAGGCGGGCGGCTTCGTAGTTCTTGCCGTCGGTGTCCACCGTGCTGTCGTGCGTGCGGTCGTTGTGCAGTTCCGCCGTGCGCGGACCGACGTGCGGTTGCCTGGTCGTCTCCGCTGGTTTGTCGATATCGCTGTTCATCATGCATTCTCCTTGAAGAGGACATGGTCGAAGCACAGCAAAACCCATTCCGGTTGGCGCAATGCTTTAACGCTGAAGTCGCATCGCGGCGTTCGTCGCGATTCAATGTGATGGGCATTTCACATGGCGATTGCGTCCGGGATTCTTTTCGTTTTTTTTAATGGACGCGTATTTTCTACAGAGTATGATCTTACTCCGACGAGCGAAGCGCGGTCGCATTGGCTATATTTTTTCCGGTACGTTCCACATCATCGGCACGGATGTGCATGAACGGAACAAGCGGCAAACACCGGCGAAAGCGCAGCGCTACTCAAACATTTACGGGGCCGTCAGGGCGGGTGACACATGCACTTCGATGCTGCATTCACACATCGCGGCTATTTGCTGAATTGCGCGCCGGCGCGCGCGGTCGATGGCACGTGGCAACCGTATGTGGTCATCTCCCGGTCGAGCGACGGCGAACTGGTCGCCAACCGTTTCTTTCCTCAAGACTTGCGTTTTCCTGACGAAGCCGCCGCCATCGCCCATGCCCGCGATTGGGCCGTGCGCTGGATCGACGCGAGCAGCGTGACGATCTGAGCGCCTCCGGCAGGCGAACACTCGCAAGGCGGGCGGCAGTGCGCATGCGGGGCCGCGCGAGCCGCCCTAAAACGCGGTAATCTCTCGGGACAATCACTCCGAACCGTGCCTTCGCACGGCGCTGTCCTTCTATGCCTAACGTGCCTTCCCATGACTGGGGTCTCGAACAGATCGTCGCGGACCTGCGCGCTTCGCGTGAGGAATTGCATCGCACGCGGCATCCGCTGGGCATTCGCGAACTGCCGTCGCGCGAAGCGGTGGTCAGCATCGTCACCGGCCTGCGGGCGGCGCTGTTCCCCACGCACTACGGCGCCCCCGATCTGACTGACGAAACCGTCGACTACTACGTCGGCCACACGCTCGAGAGCACCTTGCGCCTGCTCGCCGAGCAGATCCGCCGCGCCCTGCGATTCCTGCCGGAGTTCGCCGGAACGCCCGACGCCGAACTGAAGGAGCGCGCATTCAACGTCGCGCGTGAATTCGCCACGCAGTTGCCGGGCATCCGCGCGCTGCTGGTCAGCGACATTCAGGCGGCCTTCACCGGCGACCCGGCCGCGCAGCACATCACCGAAATTCTGCTGTGCTACCCCGGCGTGTGGGCGATGACGCACCACCGCCTCGCGCACGCGCTGCATCGCCTCGGCGTGCCCTTGCTGGCGCGTTTCATCAACGAGATCGCGCATTCGGCAACCGGCATCGACATTCACCCCGGCGCGACCATCGGGCCGAGCTTTTTCATCGACCACGGCACGGGCGTGGTGATCGGCGAAACGGCGATCATCGGCGAGCGCGTGCGGGTGTACCAGGCGGTGACGCTCGGCGCGAAGAGCTTCGCCGCGGATCTCGACGGCGCGCTGATCAAGGGCAACGCGCGCCATCCGATCGTCGAGGACGACGTGGTGATTTATGCAGGCGCCACGATACTTGGCCGCGTGACGATCGGGCGCGGCTCGGTGATCGGCGGCAACGTGTGGCTCACGCACAGCGTGCCGCCGGGCAGCAGCGTGTCGCAAGGCAAGGTCCGCGAAGGCGAGCGGACCGACGAGGGGCGTCAGTGATGCAAGGCCCGGCGCGCGGCCGCGTTCACATGCCCCGCTGCGCGATTAGCGGCGTCGAGGCGACCGTGGCGCAAACGGCGCACGCGTTTCCGCGTCATTCGCACGACCGTTTCGGCGTGGGCGTGATCGTCAGCGGCGGGCATCGGTCGGCGAGCGGGCGCGGCATGGTGGAAGCGCGCGCGAACGACGCGATCATGGTCAATCCCGGCGAGGTGCACGACGGCAGTCCGCTCGACGAGCGTGGCCGCGCATGGCGCATGTTGTACTTCGAGCCGTCGCTGCTGGCCGGCGTCGCTCGTGAGCTGACCGGCGCGGCGGCGCGCGAGATCGAACTCACGCAGCCGGTGGCGCATGATCCGCTGCTGAAACGTCTGTTCGAGCGGCTGTTCGCCGTTGCCGTGGAAGCGCCGCAAGTGCCGGACGATCTGGTGCGCGAGGAAGCGTTGCTCGAACTGCTCGGGCATCTGGTGCGAGCGCATGCGACGCACCCGGCAGGTTCAGCGTCGACCCGTTTGCTCGGGCCGGTCGCGCGAGCAAAAGCGCGCATCGACGACGATCCGTCGTCACCGCTCACGCTTGCCGATCTCGCCGCCGATACCGGCATGAGCCGCTTTCAGTTGCTGCGAGCCTTCGCGCATGAGATGGGATTGCCGCCGCACACGTACCGGATGCAGCGGCGAGTGGTGCTGGCGAGGCAGTTGATCGCGCGCGGCGCGACCCTTGCCGACGCGGCGGCTTCGGCGGGTTTCGCCGATCAGAGTCACATGACGAGGGCGTTCGTGAGGCTGTTGGGCGTGACGCCCGCCAACTATGCGGCCGCCATGCGGTAACGCCTAGCCGATTCTCAGATGCCGCAGCAAGGCCGCCGCCTGTGCGCCAGGCAACCAGGCGTGCGCGCCGACAAGCCACGCCGCGATCCACGAAGCGCCCACCACGATCAAATCGCAGCGACCGCTATTCCACAGGTTGAGCGAATGCCGCCCGGCGATCCACGGCACGCCGAGGGGATTCGGCCAATCCGCGAGCAAATGCATCAAGCCGCCGCAAGCGAAGCCGAACGCCGGCGCGGCATAGAGCGAATGCCCTAGCCAGTGATAGGAAACCGCGAGCAGCGCGAGCCATCCGAGGCCCCAATGCGTCAACGTGCGATGCGTGATCCACAGCCGCCGCGCCCGCGACCACCACGCCACTTCCAGCCAATCCGGCGCCGTGCTTCCCGCCATCCCGGCGATAAAGCTCAGCAACACGCCGATATGAAACGAACCGCCGCCGCCGATGCGCGCGACAATGGCCGCCGCGATGACGCCGGCTGCAAAACCGGTTGCGTGATGTGCTTTGCTGGATGCCATCGAACTTGCGGCACGGCGCCGCCGCATAAAAGACCAGGGGCGGCTATGTTCGCAGATGAGCGGATAAAAAAATAGCCGACACGCCAGATATAAATTGGCGTATCGGCGTGGCCTTCAAAACATCGCGCTGTGGTGCAAACGTCAGGTGGCGCAGCGCGCGATGCTGAAGCGCATTTCCGGTTCCGGCGGATCGTCCGGCGCATTCGCGGGGTGCGTCACCTTGACGACCGAACCGGCGTTCAACGGCGTCAACGTGACGAAGTACGAGTTGTTCGAATCGGAGCCGACCGCGATCTCGGTTGCTCCGCCTACGCGCGACATACGCACACGCGACAAACGGCTTTCGAGGCAATTGGCGATATAGGCCGGGGCGCGCGGCGAGGATACGTAGATCATCGGTTGCGACGCATCGTGAGCGGTGGGGCCGCTGGAAGAACCGCAGGCAGCGAGTGAGGCGATCACGGCGGCAGCGGCAACAGGCAGAAGAAGTCTTTTCATGGTTCGGTCGTCGGCGTCCCCGGTGGTGCGTGGGAACCTGGTGCGCGGGCGAAGCGCGACGCGATGTGAAACAACGCCATGCTTCGCGACGAAGCCGCCGTTCCGCCGCAACGAACTCGCGGCAAGGAAGGCAGCCGGACCAGTATACCGATCGCACGCTTGCGGCGTCACCCTTGCCGCGTCGAAACGCGATCCCATGAAAAAACCCGCGCGCGATTATGTCGCGCGCGGGTTTGCTTGCCAGGCGGATGGATATCCGCCTCGCACTTGCCAAACGAAAAGACCTTAGAAGCGGTGACGCAGGCCCACGGCCGCGGCAACCTGATTGCCGGTCGAGGAGGGCGCCAGCGTATTGATTGCCGCCACGTTCGAACCGAAGTTGCCGAGTTCGCCGGATGCATGCTGATACACGCCTTCCACATACACGTCGGTACGCTTGCTCAGCGAGTAGTCGCCTTGCAGCGACACCGTGTGCCACTTCGGATCGCCCGAGCCGTTCGAACCGGACAGCTTGCCGTCGGTGAACGTGTAAGCAGCAGCGAGGCTCAATGCCGGCGTCAGCGCATAACGGCCGTTCACTTCGTAGTTGTCCAGGTGCAGGTTCGTGCCCGCGATGCCAGGCAGCGTCGTGCCGCCGACGTTCACGCCGCTGATGCCGTCGAGTTGCGTATGCGTGTACACGAAACCTGCCGTTGCCGGGCCGTACGTGTAGTTGATGCCCGCGCCGTACGTGCGTTGCAGATTCGCTGCGATCGCCGCGGTGCCGTCGCCTTGCGAGACGGCGCCGCTCAGGTTCGAACTGCCGGACTTGTTCAGTTGCAGGTAAGCCGCGGCGAAGCTCAACGGGCCGTTATCGTACGAGGCGCCGGCGCTCCACGCGCGGTTGTTCGAGAACTGGCCGGCCGAATTGCTGAAGCCGTACAGGCCACCGAACTTGAGGCCCGCGTAGTTCGCGCTCGTGTACTTCACGGCGTTCTTGATCGAGAACGAGTTGTCCAGATTGTCGTTGTCGAACGGATGAGCGGCCAGGTTGTTGCCGTAGCCCGCGCCCGCTTCCGACAACGGCGCGAGGTAATCGACCACCGAATCGTATTGACGGCCGAGCGTCAACGCGCCGTACTGATCGCTCTTCAGGCCGACGTAAGCCTGGCGATTGAACATCGTGCTGTTTTCCGAAAACTGGCCGTTGTTCAGGTTGAAGCCGCTTTCCAACGTGAAGATCGCGTGCAGACCGCCGCCGAGATCTTCGCTGCCGCGCAGGCCGAAGTAGGTGTTCGACACCGAACCGCTACCTTGTTGCCAATTGCTGTGGCCGCCCTGGTTGTTCGAGTACACGAGACCGGCGTCCAACGTGCCGTACAGCGTGACGCTGCTTTGTGCATGAGCGGTGATGGCAAGCGCGCCCATGAGGCTTGCTGCGATGAGGGTTTTTTTCATGTTGAGATAACTCCGGGACAGTGCATAGAGAATCGCATTCCAGTGCTTATCGCCGACTTCGTCGGGTGCCTGACGATCCGCTGCGAAGTGTATGCCTGCTATTCCGATGTTTAATCGCATATGACGCAACAATGAATTCTCGAATCGGTAATGGCGAATTTGAATTGTGTAAGTGCGAGTAAATAAAGAACAATCCGATCATGTGCGGATTCGCGGCTGAGCTTGTCAATGCATGCGGTGTTGCTGACTCGCGACGCCGCACGTGGCGGCTTACGCGGCAGGTTGTCGCGCATGCTCCTGAGGCGTGGGTCATTCACTGTGTTTCCCGCAATGCAGTGTTCCCATTCGCGTGGTCTATTGCGGCTAATTGCAGTTCTACAATGACTTGCCCTCTAACCAAGGGTTGCCTTTTTCATTTTTACGCGCGGCTTTCGGGCCGCGTTTTTTTTGCGCCTTTTTTATAACCGGTTTATAAGTTCCCGCGCATGGCGAAATGGAATATGTCGATGGGCGAAATGCCCGTCCTGGCTTGTCCGTTCGTCAGGGGAGCGCGTCGGGCGCTTGCGGCACGGGTAGAATCGCAGGTTCGAAATATGTCTCCGCCCCGCGAACGTGAGTGAACCTGCAATGACCGATACCCCCCTTCCATCGTCCGACGCCGCTGATATCACGACGGAAGGCGCGTCCGCGATGGACGAACCGCTGCATGAAGCGCGTCTGTGGCGCGACGACGGCTGGACCGCGCGCGTCATCAAGAACGAAGACGACGAAGGCTGGGCCGTCGAGATGATCAAGGACGGCGAGGCGGAACCGGCGCTCGTCGGGCCGTGGACGATGGGCCGCAACAAGAAGGACCCGAAGCCGCTCGACACGTCGGCGTTCAACACGCTGGTGAAGACCGCTTCCGAAGTGCTGCGCCGCCATGAGCAGCAACTGCGCGCGCAACTGCATAGGGAAGTGCGGGTGGCAACCGCCGACGGCAACGACGAACTCGACGTCACGCTCGACATCGTGCCGGATGAAGACGAGCCGTATGCGCTGCTGACCGCGCTCGACACGTTCGGCGAGCAACTCGCGCAAGTGCAGGTCGCGCCCAACTTCAAGCTCAGTAAGGCGAGCGCGGCGGCTTGGGTCGAAAACGGATTTCGCCGTCCGGGTTGAGTCCTGGTTAAAGGCGACGCGGTCCGATTCAGCCAACCGATCGCCGACGAAAGGCGAATCAAGGTATTACCGCAAGCTGTCAATATACTTTCACATTCGCTTCATAGAATCCTCGCGTCATAGCGGCGCGAGCGTGAACCATGCGGTTTTGAGTGCGTGCCGACTGTGCATTTCCCCACGCTACCGAAACCCTGGATCACGACAACATGGCAGAGCCGCTCGATCTTTCCCGCCGTAAAGCCCTGAAACTACTTGCCGGTGTACCGATGCTGCCGTTGGGCGGTCTCGCCACGGCGTCGATGCTCACCGCGTGCGGCGGCAGCGACGACCTGGCGACGCCGGTCAAACCCGTGGCCAACTTCGTCTCGGCCGCCTTCAACAGCATGGCCGCGCCCACGCTGGCCGACCCCGCCGCGATGGCGAAAACCACGGTCGGCTCGACTCTCACCGTGCAACTGAGCGACGGCAGCAGCCGCACCTTCAAGCTCGCCTATCAGCCGTTCTTCATCACGGGCGACAGCGTGCCGAACATCAAGGGCGGCACGATCCTGGCGGGCGGCTATTTCGACATCAACAATCAGCCGATCATCGACACCTCGGTCGCGGGTAAGGAGCGCCAGTTCTATTCGGACTGCCCGGACGGCAGTTCGCTGATTCGACTCGACAATCCGACGGTGAAGGGCCTCAAGGGCAACGCGGTGTTCGCCGTGGTGCAGTTCGAGTACGCGACGCGCGATCAAAGCCTCAAGTCGATGTACGGCCAACTGCCGTCGCCGATCGCGGTGCTGACGCTCGATCAGGACCCGGCTACCGGCAAGCTCACGCTGGTGGGCTATCACAACGTCGATACGTCGCCGGCGCACGGCTTGTGGATCACCTGCGGCGCGAGCCTGTCGCCGTGGAACACGCATCTGTCGAGCGAAGAGTACGAACCCGACGCGACGACGATCGCGGCCAATAGCCAGTTCAAGGGCTTCAGCCGCAGCCTCTTCGGCAACGAAACGACCGCGAATCCGTACCACTACGGGCATCTGCCGGAAGTGACCGTGAATCCCGACGGCACCGGCACGATCAGGAAGCACTATTGCCTCGGCCGCATCTCGCACGAACTGATTCAGGTGATGCCGGACAAGCGCACCGTACTGATGGGCGACGATGCGACCAACGGCGGTCTGTTCATGTTCATCGCGGATCGCGAAGCCGATTTGTCCGCGGGCACGCTGTATGTCGCGAAGTGGACGCAGGTGTCCTCGAGCGGCGCGGGCGCGGCAACGCTTTCGTGGATCAACCTGGGCCACGCGACCAGCGCCGAGATCGAAACGCTCGCCAATCAGCTCACCGCGGCCGACATTCTGGACGTCGCGACCAAGGACCCGCTCGATACGAGCTACACGAAGATCAACTACAACGGCACCTTCAACTGGGTGCGCATCAAGCCGGGCATGACCAAGGCGGCGACCTTCCTCGAGACGCACCGCTACGCGGCGCTCGCCGGCGGCAGCATGGGCTTCACGAAACTCGAGGGCACGACGGTCAACATCAAGGACAAGGTGCTGTATTCGGCGATGTCGCGCGTCGAGAAATCGATGGTGCGCGGCAACGTCGCGTCGACCGATGTCGCCGTCGACAAGGCGATCAGCGCGGGCGCGGTGTACGCGCTGAACATGAAGGGCGGCCAGCTCGATCGCAGCGGCGGCGCGATCAATAGCGAGTGGGTGCCGGTGGACATGGCGCCGCCCGCGGCGCTGGTGGGCCAGGATCTCGCCGCCGCCGACGCGCTCGGCAACACCGCGAACCCGGACCGCATTGCGAACCCGGACAACCTCAAGTTCTCGGAAAAACTGCGCACGCTGTTCATCGGCGAGGACAGCGGCATGCACGTGAACAACTTCCTGTGGGCGTACAACGTCGACACGAAGACGCTCTCGCGCGTGCTGTCGTGCCCGGCGGGCGCGGAATCGACGGGCTTGCACGCGGTCGACGAAATCAACGGCTGGACCTACGTGATGAGCAACTTCCAGCACGTCGGCGACTGGGAAAGCCCGCTGCACGACAAGGTCCAGGCGACGCTCGATCCGCTGGTGCGGGCGAACTACAAGGACCGCTTCGGCGCGACCGTGGGATATCTGACGGCGGACCCGACGGGGATCAAGTTGTAAGGACGAATGGCGCGAAACCCGCGCTGGCAGAAACGAAAGAGGTGAGGCCCCGCGTCGGGGCCTCATAACTTCTCGACGGTTGCGCCTGGTCGGTGTGAACCGACTCGACTTCAACCAGCACGGCTGGACCCTGCTGACCACGAGGTAAATGCACGAGGCAGATCGACGCCCTTGCAGGCCGCGAAAAATCCATCCGCCGCGACCATGCCTTCCCGGCAGATAGCGGCAACACTAGCCAACCGGCCATTCGTGCCACGCCGCGACCACCGCTCCCCTCAACTCCGCTTGCAAAAAATCGCCGTCACGAGCGGCGCGACACGATGCACGATCGCCGTGCTGCCGGTCCCGGCCACGGCGTTGCGCACCTTGGATTCGCTGCCGAACACCACGACGCCGTAGGCCGAACTGGCGACCGGTTCGCCATCGCCGACCCTGAACATCGGGTCGTCTTTTTCGTAGCCGACCACCGCGAACACATGAAAACCGAACGCGCTCAGATCGGCGCCCGACGCCGGCGTAAATGCGTTGATCGAATTGCTTTCCACGCGCCACGGCTTGGGATCGATGGCACGTTGCTCCGCAAGATCCGCGATGAACTGATGGCCGCTCTCATTGCAGGCGAGCGGCGCATCGAGGACGGTGGCATAGGTGATGAGCGGCAGCGCGGCGGCGAGTGCAAGAAGCACGGAAAAAAAACGTTTCATGAGCGTGAACGGCGACCCCTATTCGATGTAGTGTATTCACAACGGGTAGCGCATGGATGCCTGGACCCGCGGGAGCGTTGCGCATCTAGGCGATCAGCGTGGCGGGCGCAACTCGACCCGCACTTTATCCCGGTTCGGCAAATCCTCTTCACGACGGACATGAAGCGGTAATGAACGCAACTCAAAGAAACCTACGGGAAGAAAGCAATATTTCACGATCCCGTATATATTTCCGGGTTATGAATTCGAGCCCCCTTCCTCCCACGAACGTTCCGCCGCCCAGAACATGGGACGCGCGGCTTGCCCGCCGGCTCGTCACGCCGCTCGTCAACACGCGCATCACGCCCAATCATCTGACCACGCTGCGTTTGATGATCGGTGTGGCTGGCGCGCTGTGTCTTGCGCGTGGCGGATTCGAATGGGCCAATGCGGGCGCGTTGCTGATCGTACTGTCCAATTTCGTCGACCATACCGACGGCGAACTCGCGCGCATCGGCGGCAAGTCGAGCCGTATCGGTCATTTTTACGACCTTGCCAGCGATGCGATCGTCACCATCCTGTTGTTTGTCGGCATGGGTATCGGCGTGGGCGCCACGCGGATCGGCGGCTTGCCGGTATCGTCGGGCTGGCTCGGCGCCGTGGCCGGCATTGCCGTCGCGGTGATTTTCTTCCTGCGCATGCGTATCGAGGAAATGGCCGGCAAGGCGGGCACGAAGCAGGCATCGGTCGGCGGCTTCGAAACCGAAGACGTGCTGTATCTGCTGCCCCTCGTCACGCTGACGAGCGTGGTGATGCCTTTCGTCGTGGCCGCGTCGATCGGCGCGCCGCTGTTCGCAATCTGGGTGGTGGTCGACTACTGGCGCGTGACGCGCCGCGCCGCGCGCCCGGCCGAGGCCGCCAGCGGCTTTCCAAAACAGTCAAATGTGGGCTAAGTGAATGAGTACGCACGCCGAAGACGACGTGATCGCGCCAATTTCAGTTGAAGATTCCCCGGCCTCGTCGCCGGTTGCGCCGGCGCCCAATGCCGACCGCGCGGTCGCAAGCCGCACGCGCGCGTTCGATACGCCGCGCCTCGCAAGGCAGTTCGCCGATCAGGGCGCCTTCCTCTATCTGGAAGACTTTCTCGCGCCCGAGGTCACCGCCCAGTTGATTCAAAGCGCGCACGGCCTGCTCGATGAAGTGAACCGCAACTATCTGCCGGGGCACAAGCAGGGCGGCAGCGTGAGCCGCCATACGATCGACCGCCTCGCGCCGTTCATCGCGGAGCTGTATCGCTCGAAGGAGCTGATCGGCTGGCTGGAGCAATTGAGCGGCGACAAGCTGCAACTCTCGCCCGCCGACGACCCGCACGCGTATGCGCTCTACTACTACACGCGGGCAGGCGATCACATCGGCTGGCACTACGATACTTCGTACTATGACGGCCGCCGCTATACGCTGCTGCTCGGCGTGATCGACGAATCGTCGTGCCGCCTCGACTACGAACTGCACACGCGCAATCCTGACGTGCCCGACCAACCGGGCTCGGTGCAAATCCCGCCGGGCGGCCTCGTGTTTTTCGACGGCGACAAGCTGCGCCATCGCATCACGCCGGCCGGCGCGAATGAAATGCGCGTGTCGCTCACTTTCGAATACGTCACCGACGCGAACATGCGCCCGTGGCGCCGTTTGATCTCGAACATGAAGGACGCGATCGCGTACTTCGGTTTTCGCCAGGTTTTCCGTCAAATGACTCATCGCCGCAAGGACCGCGCATGACTCGCGCGGCTCTGATTCTGTTGTCGATCGGGACGGCGCTGTTCGTCGGCCTGCTCGCGTGGCAGGGTTTCGGTTCGGTCGCCTCGACGCTGCTCGCGGCGGGCTGGGGGCTCGCGCTCGTCGCGGCGTTCCATCTCGTGCCGCTCGCGCTCGACGCCGGCGCGATCTCGGTGCTGCTGCATCGGCATCCCGAGCGCGCGCATCATCATTTGTCGCTGCGCGACGCGTTGTTCGCGCGCTGGGTCGGGGAATCGGTGAACAGTCTGCTGCCCGCCGGCCAGATCGGCGGGCCCGTGGTGATGGTGCGGCAACTCTCGCAGCGCGGCATGCCCATGCGCGACGCGGCCGCCGCGATCACCGTCAGCACGACCGCGCAAGCGCTCGCGCAAATCATCTTCGCGCTGCTCGGCTTGCTGCTGTTCGGCGCCTACACCGCGCACGGCGCGCTGCACGACCTGCAAACCGCGACGCTGATCGCCACCGGCGTGCTGGGCGCGATGATCGTCGGCTTCTACTTCGCGCAGCGGCGCGGCATGTTCGGCCGGCTGCTCGGCGTGGTCTCCAAGCTGTTCGGCAAGCGCGACTGGTCCGCGCTGATGACGCGCGCCGAAGCCGTCGACGCGGCCGTGCAGGCCATGTACCGCGAGCGCGGCCGCGTGGCGGTCAGCTTCGCGTTGAGTCTCGCGGGCTGGATCGTCGGCACGGTGGAGGTGTGGCTCGCGCTGCGCCTGCTCGGCCATCCGGTCGACTGGGTCGACGCGCTGCTGCTCGAAAGTCTCGGGCAAGCGATTCGCGGCGCGGCGTTCATGATTCCGGGCTCGCTCGGCGTCCAGGAGGGCGGCTATCTGCTGCTCGCGCCGCTGGTCGGCTTGCCGTCGGACGCGGCGCTGGCCTTGTCGCTCAGCAAGCGCGCGCGTGAAATCCTGCTAGGCTTGCCGGGTCTGCTGGTCTTGCACTTCAGCGAACGAAGCTGGCAACGGCGGCGCGCCATGCGGCGCGTGCCCGTTGCCGATTAATCCGTTTCTTTTCAAAGGACCGCGCATGCGTGCCATCATCCTCGCGGCGGGCCTCGGCCTGCGTCTCCAGCAACCGCCTGAAGCCCAGTTCCCGAAGTGCCTCTTGCAGTTCGACGGCATGAGCCTGCTCGAACGGCATCTGCACATGCTCGAAACCGCCGGCGTGACGGACGTCGTGCTGGCGCTGGGTTTTCAGCCGGAATCGGTGCAGGGTGAGTTGAAGCGCATCAACTGGCCGCACGCGGTGGAAACCGTGCTGAACACGCGTTTCGATCTGGGCAGCGTGCTGACGGTGCACACGGTGGCCGAAGCGCTGACGCGCGGCGGCGACGTGCTGCTGATGGACGCCGACGTGCTCTACGACGAGCGCATTCTGCACGCGCTGGTGGCGGGCGAAACCGTTAACCGCCTGTTGATCGACCGTGATTTCGAAGCCGGCGACGAGCCCGTCAAGCTGTGCCTGAAAGACGGCGTGCCGGTCGAATTGCGTAAGCAGCTTGCCGTCAATCTCGAGTACGACACCATCGGCGAATCGGTTGGGTTCTTCCGCTTCCGCGAGGAAACCGCGCGGCGTTTTGCGCAGATCGTGGCCGGGTACGTTGATAGTGGCCGCGCGAACCTGCCGCACGAAGAAGCGGTGCGCGACCTGCTGCTGGAACGCAGCCAGGTGTTCGACACCGCCGACGTGACCGGCGCGCCGTGGATCGAAATCGACTTCCCGAACGACGTCGCGCGCGCGAACGTCGAGATCCTGCCGCAGTTGCAACCGCTGGTCAGCGCGTCGCGCTAAATCTTCCGCATGGCAGAGTGAGTCGGCTGCGTGCCGGCTCACCTCGCTTCGCTGCTCACCTCGTCTTTCAAGTTTCCTTGCGCGCTTGACTCTCGCGCGCGGCATCGACGCGCGGCATAAAACCCGTGTTCAGAAGCCGCGTTCGGCAGCATATATCGCGGATGCGATGCGATAATCGCGGCTTTACACCGACGGCCTCGCATCCCGTCGTCATGCCAATGCCTCTCGCTTTAGGCACTTTCATCGTTCCGCTGATCGTCGCGTGCGCGATGTTCATGGAAAACGTGGACGGCACGATCATCGTGACGTCGCTGCCGGTTCTGGCGCGCGACCTGGGCCAGGATCCCATCACCCTCAAGCTGGCCGTCACCGCGTATGTGATCGGCCTCGGCGTCTTCATTCCGATCTGCGGCTGGGTTGCCGACCGCTTCGGTTCACGCACGGTGTTTCGCACGGCCATCGGCATTTTCATGGCCGGCTCGCTGATGTGCGCGGCCTCCACCTCGCTCGGCATGTTCGTGGCCGCGCGCTTCGTGCAGGGCATCGGCGGCGCGATGATGGTGCCGGTGGGGCGCATCATCATTTTCCGTTCGGTGCCGAAGTCCGACTTCATCCGCGCGGTCAACTATCTGACAGTGCCGGCCTTGCTCGGGCCGGTGATGGGGCCGCCGCTCGGCGGCTTCATCACGACGTATCTGCACTGGCGTCTGATCTTCTTCATCAACATTCCGATTGGCCTGTTCGGCATCTGGCTCGCGAACCGGCACATCGCCAACGTGCGCGAAGCGCATCCCGGCCGGCTCGACTGGACCGGCTTCGTGTTATCCGCGAGCGGCGCGTCGCTGTTCATGCTGGGGCTTTCGCTGGTCGGCAGCGGTCTCGTGTCGAACAGCCTATCGGTCAGCATGTGCGTGATCGGCGTACTGCTGTTGGCGATTTACGTGCTCTACGCAAGCCGCGTCGAATTGCCGGTGCTCGATCTGCGCCTGCTGCGCATTCCGAGTTTTCACGCGAGCGTGGCGGGCGGCTCGCTGTTTCGCATCGGCCTCGGCGCCGTGCCGTTTCTGTTGCCGCTCGCGTTGCAGGAAGGCTTGGGCATGAGCGCGTTCGTGTCGGGGTCGATCACCTGCGCGTCCGCGTTCGGGTCGATCTTCATGAAGGCGGCGGCCTCGCGCATTCTCTGGCGCTTCGGTTTTCGCACGGTGCTGATGTTCAACGCGGCTTGCGCGGGTCTCGTCATCGCGGTCTATGGATTGTTCTTCCCCGGTACGCCGCATTGGCTGATCTGGTGCGTCGTGCTGTTCGGCGGCTTCTTTCCGTCGCTGCAATTCACGTCGCTGAATTCGCTGGCGTATGCGGACATTCCGAGCCGCGACATCGGCCGCGCCACGAGCGTCGCGAGCGTGATCCAGCAGATTTCGCTGGGACTCGGCGTGACGATCGCGGGCATCGTGCTGCAGATTTCACACGACGTGCAGGGTCATTCGACCATCGTGTTCTCCGACTTTTGGCCCGCGTTTCTCGTGGTCGGCCTGTTCTCGTTCATGTCGATTCCGGTGACCGCGCGCTTGCCGCACGGCACCGGCGATGAACTCGCGCGCGGCAACCGTGGCACCGCGTGAATCGTGAGCGGCGTGCGTCGCAGGCGCGGCGCCTTTTACTTTTTTTGTCAGCCTCGATGCTCCCCTTTGGGAACCTCGACTAAACCGCTTCCTTCACCGCTCTCAGGAACTGCTGCGTGCGTTCATGCCGGGGCGCGGAGAAGAACTGCTGCGGCGGCCCCTGCTCGATGATCTTGCCTTGCGAGAAAAAGCACACACGGTCCGCGAATTCGCGCGCGAAACCCATTTGATGCGTGACCATCAGCATCGTCAGATTGTGCTCGCTGCCGAGTCGCCGGATCACGTTCAGCACCTCGCCGCACAACTCGGGATCGAGTGCTGAAGTGACCTCGTCGAACAGCATCACTTTCGGACGCATGGCGAGCGCGCGGGCAATCGCCACCCGCTGCTGCTGACCGCCCGACAACTGCGACGGATAGTGATTGCATTTATCCTCCAGCCCGACCAGCGACAGCAGATCGCGCGCACGCTCGGTCGCTTCCTTGCGCGAGAGCCCCAACACCTGCATCGGCGCTTCGATCGTGTTGGCGAGCGCGGTCATGTGCGGGAACAGGTTGAAGCTCTGAAACACCATGCCGATCTTGCTGCGCACGCGCCGCAAATGCTTGAGCGAGGCGGGCACCAGCACACCGTTCTTGCGCATGTGCGTGAGCGGTTCGCCGTCCACTTCGATCATGCCGTCGGTCAGCGGGTCGAGCGTCATCAGTACGCGCAACAGCGTCGATTTGCCGGAGCCGCTCGGGCCGATGATCGCGACCTTCTCGTTGCGGCCGATTTCCAGATCGAGCGCGTCGAGCACCGTGAGCGCGCCGTAGCGCTTCGTCACGCCGGCAAAGCGCACCATCGGCTCCTCCTGGGTGCCGCCCTGCGGGACAAGTACTGAGGCGGGATCGTCTCGTTTCATCGGTTTCTCCACGGATAGGTCCGCATGCGGCGGGGTAGGGATGTCGAGGTCGGTTTTCACGGTCATGGCAGCCTCAAGCTGTATTCGAGCCGCCGCACGAGGTGCGCGAAACTCACGCTGATGAGCAGGAAGAAAATGCCCGCGAGCGTGATCGGTTCAAGGTAGCGAAACGTTTCCGAACCGATGTTCTTCGCCTGCTGCATCAATTCGACCACGGTGATCGCGGAGAGCACCGGCGTGTCCTTGAACATCGCCACCAGATAATTGCCGAGCGCCGGAATCACGGGACGAATCGCCTGCGGCAGAATCACGCCGCTATAGGTGCGCCACGGCGACAACGACAGCGCGCACGCCGCTTCCCACTGGCCGCGCGCCACGCCGTTCAAGCCGGCGCGATATACCTCCGACGTGTAGCACGCATAGTGCAGCGCGATCCCGACCGTGCCCGCGGTCAGCGCCGACATCGTGATGCCGTACACCGGCAGCACATAGAACAGCACATACACCTGGATCAGCAGCGGCGTGCTGCGAATGAATTCGACGATGAAGCCGACCGTCCGCGCGAGCGGCTTGATCGGGCTGCGCCGCAGCACCGCCAGCACGAGCCCCAGCACCAGCGCGATCGCAAAACCGATCAGCGTGATGAAGATCGTGTACATCGACGCGCGCAGCAGCGCCGGCAGAATCTGCTCCGCGTAATGCAGGTCGAAGAAGCTGTTCATCGGACGGCCCTCTGAATGATGCCGTGACTCACGCGGCGCT
Source organism: Paraburkholderia sp. 22099 (assembly GCF_052045835.1). Taxonomy (NCBI): domain Bacteria; kingdom Pseudomonadati; phylum Pseudomonadota; class Betaproteobacteria; order Burkholderiales; family Burkholderiaceae; genus Paraburkholderia; species Paraburkholderia sp. 22099. The sequence continues at coordinate 114,114 of NZ_JBQEPU010000008.1, forward strand.
CGAAATGCCGCATCAACGCGACGAGAATTTGCGCGAGCACGAAGTAGATAACCAGTGTGAGCACGAAAATCTCCGCGGTCTTGAAGGTCGCCTCGTCGAGTTGGCGGGCGCGAAACGTCAGGTCCGACAGCGTGATCAGCGACACCAGCGAGGTGCCCTTGAGCAATTCGATCATCAGGTTGGTGGCGGGCGGCAGCGCGTTGATCATCGCTTGCGGCAGGATGATGCGGCGCATTCTGGAAAGCGGCGACATGTTGAGCGCGAGCGCCGCCTCGAACTGGCCGCCCGGCACCGAGCGCAATGCGCCGCGCAGGATTTCCGAACCGTAGGCGCCATAGTGCAAACCGAGGCCGACGATCGCCACGGTAAACGGCGTCATCTCGATGCGAAACGGCGGCAGCGGCAGCACGAAGAAAAACCAGAAAAGCTGCACGAGCAACGAGGTGCCGCGAAAGATTTCGACGTAGGCATTGCCGAGCCAGCGCAGCGGCGTCCACGGCGCGAGCTTCGCGGCGGTCGCGACAAACGCCATGACGATGGCGAGCAAGGTGGCGCAGGCGGCGATCTCGATCGTCACGAGCGTGCCCTGGAGCAACAGGGGAAACAGTTCACGCATGGCGGTTCCTCGCTTGCATGACGGCGCGTGCGGTTGCACGCGCCTGGGGGAACTTCACGGCCGGCGCATGCCGGCGCGTGCGGACTTCGGGTGAATGCGCGCTCGGTGGGCGACCCGTTGCGCTCGGTTGAGGATTACTTGCCGCAAATCTCGGCGGCGGTGCGCGTGGTCAGATTCGTCTTGTCGAAACCGAAGGGCGCCACGGTTTGCAGATGATCCGGCGTGCCGAGCCATGCCTGCAATTGCTGATTGACCGCGTCGCGCAGATCGGCGTCCTCGGGACGGAACGCGAGCGCGCCGTAGCCGATGTGCTTCGGATCGTCCGTGAACTTGGCGACCGCCTCGACCTGGTCGGAGGCTTTCGCGGCGAGGCCCTTCATCGTCAGCGCGGTGCCGGCCGCCGCGTCGGCGCGGCGTGCGCGCACCGCCTGCAATTGCGCGGTGGTGTCGGGCACCTGCATGAGCTGCGCATCCTTCACGCCCGCATCGCGCGAATTGGCGAGTTCCACCGCGCCGGCCATGACGGCGAGCTTCACGTCGGACTGTTTGCCGATATCGGCGTAGGAATGCAGATTCTTCGGATTGCCTTTCAGCACCAGCAGCGTGTCCTGAATCTGGTATTGCGGATTGGCGAACGCGACCTGCTTGCAGCGTTCCGGCGTGATGTACATGCCGGCCGCGATCACGTCGAAGCGGCCCGCGCGCAGGCCGGGAATCAGCGAGCCCCATTCGGTCAGCACGCCGTCCACTTTCTTCACGCCCATCTTGGTGAATATCTTGCGGGCGATCTCCGGCGATTCGCCGGTCACCTTGCCGTCAGGCGTCGTGTAGGCAAACGGCGATTCGTTCGCATAGCCGATGCGCACTTCCCCGGTGCGCTGGATGCGCTGCAACGTCGTTTCCGCCGACGCATGTTGCGCCTGCGTCGCCAGAGCCGCTGCCGCGACGCAGAGGGCTCCCAGCAGTCGTGAAGTGCGCTTCGCTTTCATATCGATCCCATTGTGTGGCGTGGTGAATGCCGCGCCGCATCATGCGGTGCGGCAGCCGAAAGGGCTTGCGTTGCCCGCGATCCGCTTGCATCGCGTCGAACCCGTGAACGCAGCATACAAAGCCATTTTTTTGTTTGCGATTGCTCTAGGACAATAATTTTCCCGTATCGTTTGGCCGCACTATGGAAGTCGAAGCAGACAAGGGCGGGGGCCTGGAACCGTGGAGGCAGCGTTGATCGAGCAGTGGCGGGAGGCCGTGCGCGCGGTGCATGGCGTGGAATCGAAATATAAACGGCTGGTGAAGGCGATTGCCGGCGACATCGAGAGCGCGTCGTTGCCGGCCGGCGCGCGCCTGCCGCCGCAGCGCGACGTGGCCGCGGAACTGGCGATCAGCGTGCAGACGGTCACCAACGCTTATAAGGAACTGGAGCGCCAGGGGCTGATCCGCTGCGAAGTGGGGCGCGGCAGCTTCGTGGCGGCGCGCGTGACCGAAACCATGTCGAGCTACATGCTCGATACGGCCGAGCGCTCGGTGGTCGATTTCTCGATCGCGCGCATCGTGCATACGCCGGAGCACGACGCCATGTGGCGCAAGGTGTGCGCGACGCTCTCCACGCTCGACGATCAACCGTGGATTCGCGCGTTCCGGCCGATTGCCGGCTTCGAGCATCATCGGCAGGCGGGGATGGCATGGCTCGCGTCGCTGGGCATGCCCGCCTCGCCCGACACGCTGCTCGTGACGAACGGCGCGGCGCACGGCATCTTCCTCGCGCTGGCGTCGCTCGTCGGCCCCGGCGATACGGTGCTGTGCGAAAGCCTCACCGACCACGGCGTGATCGGCTCCGCGAACGTACTGGGATTCACGCTGAAGGGTCTCGAGATCGACGAGTACGGCATTCATCCCGAACACTTCGAGGAGATGTGCGACAGCGAGCGCATCACCGCGCTCGTCTGCACGCCCACGCTGAACAATCCCACCGTCGCGCTGATGCCGGATTCGCGGCGCCGCGCGATTGCGCGCATTGCCGAGCGCTACGGCGTGTACGTGATCGAGGACGACGTCTACGGCCCTTTGCCCGCCAAGGCCGCCACGCCCATATCGAGCCTGATCCCGGAGTTGTCGTTCTACTGCACCAGCATGACGAAGTCGGTGCTGACCGGTTTGCGCATCGGCTATCTGACCACGCCGCGGCGGCTCGCGCTGCGCGCCGAAAGCGTGCTGCGCGTGAGTAGCTGGATGGCGACCTCGCCGATGGCCGAAGTGGCGACACGCTGGATCGTCGACGGCACGGCCGAACGTCTGGTGCAGATACAACGCGAACGCTTGGGACGGCGTCAGGCGCAATTGCAGCAGACGCTCGGCAGCTACGTGCTCGGCGCGCATCCGCAGGCGTTGTCGGCGTGGCTGCGCGTGCCGGATCACTGGCAGGCGGACAGGCTGGTGAGGGAGTTGCGCAACCGCGATATCGCCGTGACTTCGCCCGATCCTTTTCTCGTGCGCGGCGCGGACCGGCCGAACGCGGTGCGCGTTTGCGTGGGCGCCGAAGTGAATGAAGAGACCTATAAAGGCGCGCTGGAAATCATGCGCGACGTGTTCGAGCAGTACCCGCAGGTGCACGATTTCACGTGAGAGCGAGCGACATAAACGAAATGAACTAGGACAATAGAAATCGTTTTTTAGAACATTAGACTGGGCTGCATTGAAGACGATGCGGCCGCAATCAGCCCACTCATGCAGGCGCGGCGGCATCGGCACCGAATCCTTTCGTGCAAGGCCGAGTTCATGTCCGTACTGTCGCTAGCCGATGTCTATCGCGCGCGTCGCCGTATCGAGGGGCGCGTCGTTCGCACGCCGCTGATCGAATCGCAGACGTTGTCGGCGGTGGCCGGTACGCAGGTCTTTCTCAAGCTGGAAACGGTGCAACCCATCGGCAGTTTCAAACTGCGCGGCGCGACCAACGCGCTCGCGCGGCTCGCTGAGCAAGGCTGCCGCCAGGTCGTCACCGCATCCACGGGCAATCATGGCCGCGCTGTCGCGCATGCGGCGCGCGCGCTGGGTATCGAGGCAACGGTGTGCATGTCGGCGCTCGTGCCCGGCAACAAGGTGGAGGCAGTGCGCTCGCTCGGCGCGCAAGTGCGCATTGTCGGCAACAGCCAGGATGACGCGGAACACGAAGCGCTGCGGCTCGTCCGCGAGGAAGGCGTTGCCTATGTGCCGCCGTTCGACGATCTGCACGTGATCGCGGGCCAGGCGACGATCGGACTCGAAATCGTCGAAGCATTGCCGGACGTCGCGAATATCGTCGTGCCGCTATCGGGCGGCGGCCTCTTTGCGGGCGTTGCATTCGCCGCTAAAAATGCGAATCGCGCGATCGGTCTGACCGGCGTGACGATGGCGCGCGGCGCCGCGATGCACGCGAGCCTCACGGCCGGCCGGCCCGTCCTCGTGGACGAAGTCGAAACGCTCGCGGATTCGCTCGGCGGCGGCATCGGCCTCGAAAACCGCTATACGTATGCGCTCACGCGCGATCTGATCGACGAGACGGTATTGCTCGACGAGGCGTCGATCGCGCGCGGCATCGTTCACGCTTACCGGCACGAGCGGCTCGTCGTGGAAGGCGCGGCGGCGGTCGGAATCGCCGCGCTGCTCGACGGCGCATTGCCGGCCGAACGCATTCAACGCGGCCCGCTCGTGCTGATCGTGACGGGCGCCAACATCGATATGAAGCTGCATCACCGCATCGTCGAATCCACGCCGGTGCAATCCGACCCGCTCAATCCTCTATGACCTCGATCACGCTCCTTGGCGAAGCGCAGCTTCGCGAACTCGTGCCGCTCGATCGCGCCGCGATCGACCAGGTGGAAGCGGCCTTTCTCGCCCTCGCCACCGAGGCCGTCGCAATGCCGCCGATCCTGCGGCTCGATCTGCCCGAACACAACGGCGAAGTGGACGTGAAAACCGCGTACCTGCCGCGCTTCGACAGTTTCGCCATCAAGGTGAGCCCCGGCTTTTTCAATAACCCGGCGCTCGGTTTGCCGAGCCTCAACGGGCTGATGCTGGTGCTTTCCGCCAAGACGGGTTTGACCGAGGCGGTGCTGCTCGACAACGGCTATCTGACCGCCGTACGCACCGCGGCCGCGGGCGCGGTCGCCGCGCGCTGGCTCGCGAGGCAGCACACGCCGCAAGTCGCGGTGCTCGGCGCCGGCGAACAGGCGCGTTTGCAGTTGCAGGCGTTGACGCTCGTGCGCCGCGTCGAACACGTGCGCGTGTGGGCGCGCAATCCCGCCAATGCGCGGCGTTTCGCCGAAGAGATGAGCGCATCGCTGGGCGTGCCCTGCGAGGTCGCGCGCGACGTTCATCACGCGTTGGCCGAGGCGGACGTAGCCATCACCACGACGCCGAGCCGCACGCCGTTGATCGAAGCGGCGCATCTGCATCCGGGTTTGCACATCACGGCAATGGGCTCGGACGCCGAACACAAGAACGAGATCGCGCCCGATGCGTTGGCGGCGGCGCGCTATATCTGCGACCGCGCGCAGCAGACGCGCGTGCTCGGCGAACTGCATCACGCGCTGAATGCGGGCACGATGCACGCCGACGCCGCCGTGACCGAACTAGGCCAGGTGATCGCCGAACAGGCCGCGGGCCGCGTCGACGATTCGGACGTGACGATCTGCGACCTGACCGGCACCGGCGCGCAGGACACCGCGATCGCGGCGCTCGCGCTGCAGCGAGCGCGCAGCGCGGGCGTGGGAACGATTTTTCGCAACGACGTGAAGGGCTGAGAGGGCACGATGGCTGAGACAACACAACTGGAACGAAAGGCGGGCGTGAGCGCACAAGCGCCGGTCGTGCGTTTGCCGTTCGAGCGGGCCGAATACGCCACGCGTATCGGCAAGACGCGCAAGGCGATGCAGGCTGCGGGGATCGAATTGCTGATCGTGTCGGACCCGACCAACATGGCGTGGCTGACCGGTTACGACGGCTGGTCGTTCTATGTGCATCAATGCGTGCTGCTGGCGCTCGACGGCGAGCCGGTCTGGTTCGGCCGCGGCCAGGACGCCAATGGCGCGAAGCGCACGGTGTTCATGCAGCACGAGCAGATCATCGGTTACCCGGATCATTACGTGCAGTCCGCCGAGCGTCACCCGATGGACTATCTGGCGCGTGAGGTGATCGAGTCGCGCGGCTGGGGCGCGTTGAAGATCGGCGTGGAAATGGACAACTACTATTTCAGCGCCGCCGCCTATCGCTCGCTCGTCAATCATTTGCCGAAGGCGCAATGGCGCGATGCGACCGCGCTGGTCAACTGGCAGCGCGCGGTGAAGTCGCCGCGCGAGATCGAATACATGCGGGTCGCCGCCCGCATCGTCGAGAAGATGCACGCGCATATCGTCGAGCGTATCGAGCCCGGCATGCGCAAGAACGATCTGGTGGCCGAGATCTACTCGGCGGGGATTACGGGTGTGGACGAACATGGCGGCGACTATCCGGCCATCGTGCCCTTGCTGCCGACCGGCGCGGACGCCGCCGCCCCGCATCTGACGTGGGACGACACGCCGTTCGCGAGGAACGCCGGCACCTTCTTCGAAATCGCCGGCTGCTTCAAGCGCTACCACTGCCCGCAGTCGCGCACCGTGTATCTCGGCAAGCCGCCGAAGCATTTCATCGAAGGCGAACGCGCGGTAATCGAGGGCATCGAAGCCGGGCTTGCCGCGGCCAAACCCGGCAATACCTGCGAGGACATCGCCAACGCCTTCTTCGCGATGCTGCACAAATACGGCATCGAAAAGAACAGCCGTTGCGGCTATCCGATCGGCGCGAGCTATCCGCCGGACTGGGGCGAGCGCACGATGAGCCTGCGCCCCGGGGACAAGACCGTCCTCGAACCCGGCATGACGTTCCACTTCATGCCGGGCCTGTGGCTCGACGATTGGGGACTCGAAATCACCGAAAGCATCCTGATTACCGAGACCGGCGTCGAGACGTTTTGCAACACGCCGCGCAAGCTGTTCGTGAAGGAGTAGCGCACATGCGGGCATCACCCATTCAGCCGACGGTCGATTTCGATGCCGACGGCGAACAGCACGGTTTTCTGAAGCTGCCGTATTCGCACGATGCGTCCGCATGGGGCGCGGTAATGATCCCGATCAGCGTGATTCGCAATGGCGCGGGCCCCACGGCGCTGCTCACCGGCGGCAATCACGGCGACGAGTACGAAGGGCCGATCGCGTTGTCGAAGCTCGCCGCGACGCTGAAGGCGGCTGACGTGAAGGGCCGCGTGATCATCGTGCCGTTCATGAACTACCCGGCGTTTCGCGCGGGCAGCCGCACGTCGCCGATCGACCGCGGCAATCTGAATCGCAGTTTTCCGGGCAAGCCGGACGGCACGGTCACCGAGAAAATCGCGGACTATTTCCAGCGCTACCTGTTGCCGCTCGCGGACTACGTGCTCGATCTGCACGCGGGCGGCCGCACGCTCGACTTCGTGCCGTTCGCCGCGATTCACGTGCTGGCCGACGCACGCCAGCAGGCGCAGTGCGAGGCGGCGATGCGCGCGTTCGGCGCGCCGTATTCGATGCGGATGCTCGAACTCGATAGCGTGGGCCTGTTCGATACGGCGGTGGAAGAGGCGGGCAAGGTGTTCGTGTCGACCGAACTCGGCGGCGGCGGAACCGCGACGGCGCAAAGCGTGGCGGTGGCCTCGCGCGGCGTGCAAGGCTTTCTGCTGAATGCGGGCATTCTCGATCGGCGTAAGGCAGCGGACCGGCACACTCCTCGCACCACCACGCTGCTCGATATGCCCGACGGCTCGTGCTATACGACCAGCGAACATGACGGCCTGCTGGAGATGTGCAAGGACCTCGGTGACATGGTCGAAAGCGGCGAACTGATCGCGCGGATTTACGACGCGTCGCGCACGGGCGTCGCGCCCGTTGAATATCGCGCGCGCCGCAGCGGCCTGCTCGCGGCGCGGCATTTTCCCGGGCTCGTGCGGATCGGCGATACGGTGGCGGTGGTGGCGGATGTCGTCGAGCGCGGCATACCGGTGAACGTTTGATCGCGCGATGAAACTCGACCGCTACGACCTCGCGATTCTGCGCATCCTCGCGCGCGACGGACGCATCACCAAGTCGCGTCTCGCCGAGGAAATCAATCTGTCGATTTCGCCGGCGTGGGAGCGCGTCAAACGTCTTGAAGAGAGCGGCGTGATTCGCGGCTACCGCGCGGATATCGATTGGGTGCGCGCGTTCAAGGGCAGCCGCGTGGTGGTTGAAGTGACGCTCGCGCGGCATACCGCGCAGGACATGCGGCGCTTCGAGGAACGCGTGAGCGCGGCGTCCGAAGTCGTGCAATGCCATGCGACGGGCGGCGGCGTCGATTATGTGATGCACGTGATGTCGCGCGACATCGATCACTATCAGCGCTTCATCGATTCGCTGCTGACCGACGAGCTAGGCATCGAAAAGTACTTCACGTATATCGTCACCAAGGTGGTGAAGAGCATGCCGGAAGGCTTGCCGGATTGGGCGGACGAAGCCGTTGGCGAAAGCGGTTGAAGCAGCGCGGCGGCATGGCCCGAAATTCACCACACGCCACGGCGAAATCCAGAAAAAACCCGCACCTGTGGACGCCGGAACCAAAAAAACCGCCTCGCTGCGGAACGTACAGTGACAGACATACATCGCACACAGGAGGTCGTCATGTTGCTGGGTCATCCGGTTCTCTTCAAGTCGCTGTGCTACGTCGACGGACGCTGGGTGCACAGCGCCAGCGCCACCAGCGTCGCCGTGCTCAATCCCGCCGATCAGCGGATACTCGGCCACGTGCCGATGCTCGACGCGTCGCAGATCACCGAAGCCGTCGACGCCGCGCAACGCGCGTTCTCGACGTGGCGCTGGCTGCCGGTCGCAAAACGGTCCGCGCTGCTGCTGCGCTGGCATGAACTGATCCTGCGGCATCAGCATGATCTGGCCGCGATTCTGTCGCTCGAACAGGGCAAGCCGCTGGCGGAAGCACGCGGTGAAATCGCTTATGGCGCGAGTTTCGTCGAGTGGTTCGCGCATGAAGTGCGGCGTTTGAACGGCCGCACGATTCCCACGCATATCGACGGCGCGCAACTCGGCACCATGATCGAACCGGTCGGCGTGGCCGCGTTGATCACGCCGTGGAATTTCCCCTGCGCGATGATTACGCGCAAGGCGGCCGCCGCGCTGGCGGCGGGTTGCACCGTCGTCGTGAAGCCCGCGCACGAAACGCCGTTCTCGGCATTGGCGCTTGCGCAACTCGCGGAAGAAGCGGGCTTTCCGGCAGGCGTCTTCAACGTCGTGCTCGGCGAGCCGCACATGGCGATGGAAACGCTGGTGAGCGATACGCGGGTGCGTTCGGTGAGCTTCACCGGTTCGACGCGCGTCGGTTCGCTGGTCATGCAGACGGCGGCGAAAGCGGGCATCAAGAAAACAGCGCTGGAGCTGGGCGGCAACGCGCCCTTCATCGTGACCGAAGACGCCGACCTAGACCAGGCTGTGCGCGTGGCGATCGCCGCGAAGTTTCAAACCTCGGGGCAGGACTGCTGCGCGGCGAATCGCATTTTCGTCGCGCGTGCGGTGTATGAAGCATTCGTCACGCAATACAGCGACGCCGTGAAAAAACTCAACGTGGGCGCGGCATTCGAAGCCAACGTGGACGTCGGCCCGCTCATGCATCAGGCCGCTTTCGACGCCACCGCGGCGCGCGTGGCGGACGCCAGCGCGAAGGGCGCGCGCATCACCGTGGGCGGCGCCGCGCATGAACGCGGCGGCTGGTTCTTCCAGCCGACCGTGGTCGCCGACGCCGCGCCCGGCATGCGCATCTACGACGAGGAAAACTTCGCGCCGATCTCGGCCGTCTCGCCGTTCGATTCGCTCGATGAAGTGATCGAACGCGCGAACGATACCGAATACGGGCTCGCCGCCTACGTGTGCGCGAGAGACCTCAACACGGTGTTTCAACTGATTCGCCGCCTCGACTTCGCGATGGTCTCCGTGAACGGCGTGAAGTTTACCGGCGCGCCGATTCCGTTCGGCGGCATGAAGGCATCCGGCCTCGGCCGCGAGGGCGGGGCCGAGGGCTTCGAGCCGTTCGTCGAGACGCGCTATTTCTGCCTCGGCCAACTCGGCTTGCCGGTGACCGACAGCATGCCCGCTCACCGCACGAACACCGCGCCGCACGCGGCAGCGGCCTGAACCCGCACAACGCATTCAACGATTCAACGAAGGAGCTTTCCATGACCCAACTCGACCAACTCTTCGACGCCGACCGCGCGCATTTCATGCACCCTTCCACGCACGCTCACGACCATGCGAGCGGCGCGCTGCCGGGCCGCATCGTGACGGGCGCGAAAGGCGTCCGCATCGAAGACCACCAGGGCAAGTCGTATATCGACGCGTTCGCGGGCCTGTATTGCGTGAACATCGGCTACGGCCGCACCGAAGTCGCCGAAGCGATCTACGAGCAGGCGAAGAAGCTTGCCTACTATCACACCTATGTCGGCCATTCGACCGACACGATCATCGAACTGTCGTCGCGCATCATCGACTGGGCGCCGCAGGGCATGAAGAAGGTGTACTACGGCCTGTCCGGTTCGGACGCCAACGAAACGCAGATCAAGCTCGTCTGGTACTACAACAACGTCAAGGGCCGGCCGAACAAGAAGAAGGTCATCTCGCGCCAGCGCGGCTATCACGGCTCGGGCATCGTCACGGGCAGCCTGACCGGCTTGCCGAGTTTTCATCAATGTTTCGACTTGCCGATCGAGCGCGTCAAACATACGGTGTGCCCGCATTGGTATCGGCATGCGCCCGCCGGCATGAACGAGGCGCAGTTCGTCGCGTATTGCGTCGAGGAACTGGAGAAGCTGATCGCGCAGGAGGGCGCCGATACGATCGCCGCCTTCATCGCCGAACCGGTGATGGGCACGGGCGGCATCCTGCCGCCGCCGGCCGGTTACTGGGCGGCGGTCCAGCAGGTCTTGAAGAAGCACGACATTCTGCTGATCTGCGATGAAGTGGTGTGCGGTTTCGGCCGGCTCGGTTCGAAGATGGGCGCGCAGCACTACGGCATCACGCCGGATCTGATCACGGTGGCGAAGGGCTTGACCAGTGCTTATGCGCCGCTGTCGGGCGTGATCGTCAGCGAAGGGGTGTGGGACGTGATCGACAAGGCTTCGCAGGAATTCGGCGCGATGGGTCACGGCTGGACCTATTCGGGTCATCCGATTTGCGCGGCCGCGGCGCTGGCGAACCTCGATATTCTCGAACGCGAGAACCTCACGCAGAACGCGGCGCAAACGGGCGCGTATCTGCTCGAACAACTGCATGCCGCATTCGACTCGCATCCGCTCGTCGGCGAAGTGCGCGGCGCGGGCATGCTGGCCGCGCTCGAATTCATGGCCGACAAGGACGGGCGTCGGCCTTTCGCCGCGGCGTTGAAGGTGGGTCCGCGCGTCTCGGCCGCCGCGTTGGAGCGCGGCTTGATTGCGCGCGCGATGCCGCACGGCGACATCCTCGGCTTCGCGCCGCCGCTCGTCACCTCGCGCAGCGAGGTGGATGAGATCGTGAAGCTCGCGCGCGCGGCGGTGGATGAAGTCGCTGCGCAGGTGCTCACGCCGGCGGCTTCGGCTTAAGCGGCATGCCCGGTTGGCAGCCTGGCGGCGGCTAACCGAGGCGGGCCCCTGAACCCGGCTAACAGCACGCCCGTTTGTGTACCGCGCATTGCAACTACGGAATGCACGGCTTCGCAAACGGGCGCTTCGCATGTTATAAGCCCAAGACAGCTTTCGTGACCGTCCGATGAAAGAGTCTTGGGGGGATATGCAATGAAGTTGTTCGGCAACGCCAAATCGTCCGCCAGTGCATTCGCGCTGGTCGCACTCGTTTCCCTTTCCACCGGCTTTCTCGAGGCCACGCCGGCCGTCGCGAAGCCGCCCGCGAAAGCCCAGCCCGCCGTACTCACCGCGTCCGCCATTGCGGTCGCGGACAAATATAGCGCCGACGCCGCCGAGCAGATTTTCAAGGAAGGCGGCAATGCCGTGGACGCGGCGGTTGCCATCGCCTTCACGCTGGCCGTGACGTATCCCGAAGCCGGCAACATCGGCGGCGGCGGCTTCATGACGCTTTATGTCGACGGCAAGCCGTACTTCCTCGACTATCGCGAGCGCGCACCGCTGGCCGCGACCAAGAACATGTATCTCGACGACAAGGGCGAGGTCATCAAGGGCATGAGCCTGTACGGCTATCGCGCGGTGGGCGTGCCGGGCACGGTCGACGGCATGTGGCAGGCGCAGCGCCGCTTCGGCAAGCTCAAATGGAAGCAGGTGCTGGCGCCGGCCATCCACTATGCGCGCGACGGTTTCGAGGTGAGCCAGCAATTGCAGAAACGCCGCGACGACGCGGCTAAAGAGTTCGCCGGCAAGACCAACTTCGACACCTACTTCGGCAATCTGAAAGAGGGCGTCAACTTCAAGCAACCCGATCTCGCCGCCGTGCTGCAGCGCATTTCCGATCAGGGAGCGAAAGACTTCTATCAAGGCAAGACGGCGGATCTGATCGCGGAGTCCATGCGCGGCCACGGCCTGATCACGAAGGCCGATCTGCAACAGTACAAGGCCGTGTGGCGTCAACCGATCCAGGCCGACTGGAAGGGCTATCGCGTGTACACCGCGCCGCCGCCGAGCTCGGGCGGCATCGGGCTCGTGCAACTGCTGAAGATGAAGGCCGACCTCGCATCCGACTTCAAGGACGTGCCGCACAATTCCGCGCAATACATCCATCTGATCGCGGAAATCGAAAAGCGCGTGTTCGCCGACCGCGCGCAATATCTCGGCGATCCCGACTTCTACAAGGTGCCGGTCGCGCAATTGACCGACGAGGCGTATATCGCCAAACGCGCCGCCGAAGTCAATCCGAAGGAGCCGTCGGACACGAAGAGCGTGCAGCCGGGTCTGGGCACCTCGATGCCGGAGAAGGCGGAAACCACGCATTTCTCGGTGGTCGACAAGTGGGGTAATGCGGTGGCGAACACGTACACCATCAACGGCTATTTCGGCTCGGGCGTGGTGGCGGATCGCACCGGCATCGTGCTGAACGACGAAATGGACGACTTCTCCGCGAAGCCGGGCGTCGCCAACATGTTCGGCGTGGTGGGCAGCGACGCGAATTCGATCGAACCGAAGAAGCGCCCGCTTTCCTCGATGAGCCCGACGATTCTGACGAAGGACGGCAAGGTGTCGCTCGTGATCGGCACGCCGGGCGGCTCGCGCATCTTCACGTCGATCTTCCAGGTGATCAACAACGTCTACGACTTCAATATGCCGTTGAAGGAAGCGGTTGGCGCGATGCGTTTCCATCACCAGTTGCTGCCGCCGAACACGATTTTCACGGAGTCGTATAAGCCGATCGACGGCGACCTTGCCAAGGAGGTCGAAGCCAAGGGCTATACGCTGAAGCAGCAGGGTTTCAACGGCGATATTCAGGCGATCAGAATCGACGGCGACACGCCGGAAGCGGCGGCCGATCCGCGCGGCCGTGGCGTGACGCGGGTGATTCAGTAAGCGGGCTCGCGCATGGCGGGCGGCGCGTCTCGATGGACGCGCCGTATCAAGACGAAGACGGAGACGAAAAAGCCTGGCCTGGCGCCCGAACCGATCGAGCGCCGGGCTTTTTTTCGTCTACGGGAAGCCCATCGCGTCAACTCACCTGTTCGACCGGCGTCAACGTCAATTCGACCCGCTGCGCGCCGCGCAGCACCGTCACGTTGACGGGCTTGTCGATACGCGACGCGTCGAGCGCGCGTTGCAGGCTGTCCACGTCGGGCACGGCAAGCGTGTCGATCGCGACGATCGTATCGTCGGTGCGCAGGCCGCCGAGCGCGGCCGGACTGCCCTTGACGATCTCCATGACGTGTACGCCGCTTTCCAGGCTCAAGCCGAAATAGCGCTGCACGCGGCGCGACAGCGGCGTCGTGGTGCCGGCCACGCCGATATAGGCGCGCCGCACGCGGCCGTGCGCGAAGATCTGCATGATGACCCACTTGGCGGTATCGATCGCGGTGGCGAAGCAGATCGCCTGCGCGCCCGGAATGATCGCGGTATTCACGCCGATCACTTGCCCCGCCGAATTGATCAGCGGACCCCCCGAATTGCCGGGATTGAGCGCCGCGTCGGTCTGGATCACGTCATAGATCATGCGGCCCGAGTTCGAGCGCAGCGAGCGCCCGAGCGCCGAGACCACGCCGGTCGTCACCGTTTGCGCGAGGCCGAGCGGATTGCCGACGGCGATCGCTATTTGCCCCACGCGCAGCTTCGACGATTCGCCCAGTTCGACGTGCGGCAACGGTTCCGGCGAGCCGATGCGCAACACGGCCAGATCGCTGCCGGGGTCGTCGCCGACCAGATCGGCGTCGAATTTCGCGCCGTCCGCGAGCGTCACCTGAATGTGCGTCGCGCCGTGCACGACGTGGCTGTTGGTGAGCAGATAGCCGTCGGGCGTGAACAGAAAGCCCGAGCCGGTGCCGCCGCGCGCGCCGCGTCTGTCGCGCGCGGACGGCTCGCCGGGCAGCCGGCGTTCGACGGCAATGAAGGCGACCGCCTGCTGCACGCGTTCCAGCGCGCCGATCACGGTGCGGGAATAGGCGTCGAGCAGCGCGTCGTCGGATAAGGGGTTGAGTGGATTCGGCCCGGGGGCGTCGGATGCGGCGCGCGACAGGTCATCGATGAAGCGTGGACGGCTTCCCATGGCGATGCTCCGGATAAACAGGCATGCAGATGCGGGGCGGGGCCAGGGTTTTCAAGTGCGGCGCGAGGCGGCGCGTGCCGGCGTGGCTATGAGACACTTTCCCCAAGGCACACGCCGGACACCCTGCCCGCAGGTCGCAGTCACGAGCCGCGCCGCGAACCCAAGGAGACAAGCCGCCATGAACTCACCTTCGACGCCATCGAGCGCGCCGGCCGAACCACGGATCGAATCGCTCAGCGCGATCACGCTCGCCACCGCCGACATGCCGCGCGCCGTGCTGTTTTATCAGGCGCTCGGCTTTCCGATGAACTACGGTGGGCCGCAGGCGGCGTTTACATCGTTCGCGTTCGGCGGTTCGTATCTGAACCTGATTCTCGACACACGCGCGCCGGTCGCCTGGTGGGGCCGCGTGATCGTCCACGTGTCGGACGTCGACGCGCTCTACCGCAAGGCGCTCGCGGCGGGATTGAAGCCCTCGCTCGAACCCTCCGATGCGTCGTGGGGCGAGCGCTATTTCCACATCACCGATCCTGACGGCCACGAACTCAGCTTCGCGAGACCGCTGCGCTAGCGCTCGGGCACTCGCAATCCGGTGTGCGTGGGGACGAACACCTCTCGTTTGGGTCGGTGCGCATGTCATGGCGCAATTCCATGCACGCTTATCCGGGGCCGAAAGCGCGGTACGGGCGGCGAGCAGGATCACGGCGGGCACAATCAAATCGAGGGGACGCAAATGTTCGGCTGCCTTCACCACTATCAGTTGTCTCGGTTCGGGCAGCGAGTTGCAAAATGGTTTTCTGGCGGGCTTGACTGTCTGGCAAGCGGAAAAGGCGCGTATCGACGGGCTGCGGTTTTGGCACGAAGTCGCACCGGTTGAAGGTTTCCCGTCGAGCGCCACTGTTTCCCACATTCATCCGCTTGGATTGGTAGGAAATTTTAAGGTGGCAGCGGAGTTGATTACGCTCGAGATGCTGAATGCCGTGGATCCGGCCGGATCAGTCGAATATCACCGGCAGATCCTGCCATATTTGAACAAATACGCGAAAGGGTATGCAATCATTGGGCCATAACTCGCAGCGTGAATCCGGTAGCAGATACGGGAGATGTTGCAGCTGTGACTCAACAGATCAACGGAGGACAAAATGGACATGCCGAAAGACTCATTGCGTACAACAGAGTTGCACCGATTTTGGGGCTTCCGCAAGAAACGAATTAAACGTTTTTTGGAATGCCTTGCTTGCTGCCTTTTGCTTTCGTCCGCCTCGTTGGCTAATGCCAACGGAGACGAACGTGCTGTCTGCCCCGCTGTATCGCCATCCATGGGTGTATTTTCCGCAGAGAAAATATACAAAAACTCGGTCGTTTCGATCGAAAAGAACGATGCAGATCACACGATAAACTTATCGATTTACCGACCGAATTCGAACGACTGCGAAAAGACTGTCTTCGCGAAATACTCTATAGAAGGCGGAGCGCCGAATGTCGACTCCCTGTTTTTCATGAATCTCGATGGCAAGCCAAATATTTTCACCATTGTTCATTGGGATGTAAATTCTCGCGGAATCGGTACATACGGAAAATACTACCAAATATTTGCATATACCTCGGACGAACAAGGCCGACTGATCGAAAATAAGAGGGTGGTCGACAACAGCGCAATGACCGGAATGGATGGCTATCAAGAGGGAGAGCAAACCTTGTTTCCCTATAAGACTGCAGGCGCCGTGAAATCCTTCTTCAAGTGCAATAAGGCAAAGTGCAAGTAATATTTCATTTCTCGAACCGAACCGTAGACCCGTGCTGAATCTGTCACTCGCCACGCGGCGCACCTAGCGCAAAAAGGCCGAGCGGCCGATTCAACGCACCACCAACGCCACCACCAACGCCACCACCAACGCCACCACCAATACGCCGCCGCGGCGGTAACATGGATGACACTTGGCGCTTCGATAATCGAGCGCGTCCGCGTCGCGCTTGCCGACGCGCGCTTAACCGTTTCCGTTGCCAGGAGAGCCGCAATGAAAGAGCAGGATCCGAGACCTGAAGCCGAGATGCTGGCAGAGCGGCAACGCCGTTTCGAGGAGGACCTCATCGATGCGTACGACGAGGAACTCGAAATGGAGGTCGACGACCGCATCATCGACGGCGCCGAAGGCTTCACGCTCGAGCATCGCGAGGCGCGCAAGATGTATTTCCGCGAACTGTTCCGGCTGCAAGGCGAACTCGTCAAGCTGCAGGACTGGATCGTGCAGACCGGCCATCGCCTCGTCGTGATTTTCGAGGGACGCGACGCGGCCGGCAAGGGCGGCGCGATCAAGCGCATCACGCAACGGCTCAATCCGCGGGTCTGCCGCGTGGCGGCGCTGCCCGCGCCGAACAACCGTGAACGCACGCAATGGTATTTCCAGCGCTATGTTTCGCATCTGCCGGCGGGCGGCGAAATGGTGCTGTTCGATCGTAGCTGGTACAACCGCGCGGGCGTCGAACGCGTGATGAATTTTTGCAGCGAGGAAGAGTACGAAGAGTTTTTCCGCTCGGTGCCCGAATTCGAAAAGATGCTGGCGCGAAGCGGCGTGCAGATTCTCAAATACTGGTTTTCGATCACCGACGAAGAACAGGAACTGCGTTTCCAGAACCGCATTCGCGATCCGCTGAAGCAGTGGAAGCTGAGTCCGATGGATCTGGAAAGCCGGCGCCGCTGGGAAGCGTACACGCTCGCCAAGGAAGTCATGCTGCAGCGTTCGCACATTCCCGAGGCGCCGTGGTGGGTCGTGCAGGCGGTCGACAAGAAGCGCGCGCGCCTGAACTGCATTCATCATCTGCTGAGCCAGGTGCCGTATCACGAGATCGAGCATCCGCGTGTCGAATTGCCCGACCGGGTCTATCACGACGAATACAGCCGCCAGCCGGTGCCGGAGTCGATGATCGTGCCCGAGGTGTATTGAGCGTTGAGCGCGCACGGCTCGCTTGCCGCCGGAAAGGCGCGCGAAGCGGGCGGGGTTGGCCGACAATGCGATGTCGGCCCGCGGCGGCGGATTTAATTTCCGTTGACGGATGTTTTGGGGCTGACCGATAGTCTTGGCCCGAAAGGTCCGTTAATTCCAGGCTCCGTGCGTGAACAACACAACCCGCTCTTCCTCATCGCGCGCTGACCATGTCTATTTCAGCGTGCGCGACGATATCTTCGACATGCGTCTCTTGCCCGGCGACCGGCTGACGGAAGGCAGCATCGCCGAGCGTTTCGGCGTGTCGCGCACACCCGCGCGCGAGGCGCTGCAGCGCCTGCAAAGCGACGGCCTGATGCGCGGCTACGTGCGCGGCGGCTGGGAAGTCGTGCCGATCGATTTCAAGCGTTTCGAAGACCTGTACGAGATGCGCAAGCTGATCGAAACCTTCGCGGTGGGCCGGCTGGTTGCCGCCGACATGTCGTTATCCGGCAGCGTGCAGCAGATGCTCGACCGGCTCGACGCCGTCTGGAACGTGCCCCGCGCCGAGCGTATCCGCGAGGGCTGCGAGATGGTGGCGCTCGACGAAGCCTTCCACCAGGCGCTCGTCATCGCCGCCGACAACTCGGAACTGAGCGCCGCGATGCAGCGCGTGACCGACCGCATCCGCGTGGTGCGGCGGCTCGATCTCGTCTACGGCGACTGCATCGACGACACCTACGACGAGCACATCGCGATTCTCGACGCGATCCGCCATCGCGAGACGGAGCGCAGCGTCGCCTTGATCGGGCGTCATATAGAAGGCAGCCGCGCCGAAGTGCGCAGCCTGACCGCCGAACGCCTGCAACGCGCCCGCACTGCAATGGAGCCGCACGGCGCTCCGTATGCACCACCCAGGTTGCGGCGCACCACCTAGGGTCATCCCTTAGTCATCCCGATTTGCCCCAAAGCCCTATGTAGCGGACGTTTCAGTCCGCGATGCGGATTGGCATGGTTTTCGCATAACTGCACGCCATGTATACAAGCAAACTTCTGCCGGAAATATGTCAGCCGACTATCTGAATTCGACCCGCGGAACCCGCGGCATGGCGGTCGCGCCGCATGCGCTCGCCGCGCAGAGCGCCCACGCGATCCTGCGCGACGGCGGCAACGCGGTCGAAGCGATGATCGGCGCCGCCGCGACGATCGCGGTTGTCTATCCGCACATGAACAGCATCGGCGGCGACGGTTTCTGGCTGATCGCGCGCCCCGGCGCCGCGCCCGTGGGCATCGAGGCATGCGGCGCGGCGGCGCTCGCCGCCACGATCGATGAATACCGTTCGCGCGGCCTTGCCGCGATTCCGACGCGCGGTCCGCTCGCGGCGAACACCGTGGCCGGCACCGTGTCGGGCTGGCAGCTCGCGCATCGCTGGTCGACGGACATGCTCGGCGGCAAAGTGCCGGTCAAGCGTTTGCTGGAAGACGCGATCCATTACGCGAGGCACGGTGTGCCGGTCACGCGCAGCCAGTCGCAGTGCGTGGCGAGCCGGCTCGACGAATTGCGTCCGGTTGCGGGCTTCGCCGAAACCTTTCTGCACGACGATCGCGCGCCCGCTACCGGCGAGCGTTTCGTTGCGCCGCGCCTCGCCGCCAGCCTGGAGCGTCTCGCCGACGCCGGTCTCGACGACTTTTATCGCGGCGACCTCGCCCGCGGCATCGCGGTCGATCTGCAATCGGCCGGCTCGCTGCTGACGCTCGCGGATCTCGAACGACACGAGGCGCGGCTGCGCACCCCGCTTGCGCTCAAGCACTCGCTCGGCACGATCTACAACATGCCGCCGCCCACGCAAGGACTCGTCTCGCTGCTAATTCTCGGCACGCTCGACCGCGTGTTGACGCAGGACATGGACCCGCTCGGTCCCGAGTTCGTGCATGCCTGCGTGGAGGCGACCAAGCTGGCCTTCGCCGTGCGCGATACCGGGATCACCGATCCCGACCACATGCGCGCGGATCCGCGCGCGCTGCTCGAACCGGCGGCGCTCGACGCAATGGCCGCGCGCATCTCGCCGACGCAGGCCGCGCCGTGGGGCGCGGGGCGTGGGCCGGGCGACACGGTGTGGCTCGGCGTCACCGATAGCGACGGCGTGTCGGTGAGCTTCATCCAGAGCATTTATCACGAGTTCGGCAGCGGCATCGTGCTGCCGGGGTCGGGCATCAACTGGCAGAACCGCGGCTGCAGTTTCTCGCTCGACGAGCGCGCGCTGAATCCGCTGATGCCGCTGCGCCGACCCTTCCATACGCTGAACCCGGCGCTCGCGCGTTTCGACGACGGCCGCACGATGGTGTACGGAAACATGGGCGGCGACGGTCAGCCGCAATCGCAAAGCGCGGTGTTCTCGCGCATCGCCAACTTCGGCTGGAATCCGCAAGCTGCGATCGACGCGCCGCGCTGGCTGCTCGGCCGCACGTGGGGCCAGTCGACCGACACGCTCAAGCTGGAGGCGCGCTTTGCGCCCGGCACCGTGGCGCGGCTCGAAGCGCTCGGTCACGAGGTCGAGACGATGCAGGCTTACGACGAAGCAATGGGCCATGCCGGCGCAATCGTCCGGTATCCCGATGGACTTATCGAAGCGGGCCACGATCCGCGCAGTGACGGGGTTGCCGCGGGCTGGTAAAAGCACGCGCGCTTTTTTTCAATCGAACCGCAGGTCCGGCCTATCGGCACGGAGGACGCCGCACGTTTGCCGTTTTCCGGCAGGCATGCGCTCGGTAACTGGAGTCATCATGACCACACGCTCTCAACCCATGACATCCGCGGACATCGGGAACGTCTCGACCTCCGCCGCGCACAACCGCTGGCTTCAGCTCGGACTCGGTCTCGTCTGCATGATGGCGATTTCGAGCCCGCAATACGTCTGGACGCTGATGACCAAACCGCTCGCCGCGAAACTGGGCGTCGCGCTGCCGGAACTGCAAGTGACGTTCTCGCTGCTGATCATTCTGCAAACTTTCTTCTCGCCGTTCCAGGGCAAGCTGATCGACCGCTTCGGTCCGCGCATGCTGATCTCGATCGGCACCGTGATGTCGGGCCTGAGCTGGGTGCTGGCCGCGCAGGTGCAAAGCGCGCCGATGCTCTATCTGACTTATGGCGTGGTCGGCGGCTTGGGCACCGGCATCGTCTATGTCGGCGTGGTGGGTTTGATGGTGCGCTGGTTCCCGAAGCAGCGCGGCTTCGCGGCGGGCGCGGTGGCGGCCGGCTACGGCATGGGCGCGATCGTCACGACCTTTCCGATCGCCACGTCGCTGCAGGCGCGCGGCATCGACGCCACGTTGTGGACGTTCGGCATTGCGTTCGCGCTGGTCGGCTTGCTGGCCTCGCAAGGATTGCGCGTGCCGCCTTCGCACGAAAGCGTCGCCGCGAGCGCGGCCGGTTCCGGCGCATCGGCCGTGGCGAATCTGCGTCCTTCGCAAACGCTCAAGACGCCCGTGTTCTGGCTGATGTTCGCGATGATGACCATGATGTCCACCTCGGGCCTGATGGTCACCTCGCAAATGGCCACCTTCGCCGCCGACTTCGGCGTGACCAAGGTGCTCGTGTTCGGCATGGCGGCGCTGCCGCTCGCGCTGACCATCGACCGCTTCACCAACGGCCTCACGCGGCCGCTGTTCGGCTGGGTGTCCGACAAGGTCGGCCGTGAAAACACGATGTTCTTCGCGTTCGCGCTCGAAGGCGTGGCGATGGCGCTGTGGCTCCTCACCCGCGAAAACGCGGTGCTGTTCGTGCTGCTGTCGGGCGTGGTGTTCTTCGGCTGGGGCGAGATTTTTTCGCTGTTCCCCTCGACGCTGACCGACACCTTCGGCACCCGTCACGCCACCGAGAACTACGGCTGGCTGTACATCTCGCAAGGCATCGGTTCGATCTTCGGCGGCCCGCTGGCGGCGCTGATGCACCAGCACGCCGGAAGCTGGGTGCCGGTGTTCGCCACCGCGATCACGCTCGATATCGTGACCGCGCTGCTCGCGATTGCCGTGCTCAAGCCGATGCGCCGCCGCTTTCTCGCCACGCCGCGCGGTCTTTGACGGAACGGCGGCGGCTTGTGCCGGCGCACCATGAATCGTGATCGAGGAGCAGGCATGTCAGTTCAGCTCGCATTGCGCAACATCCGCAAATCGTTTTCGAACAAACTGGGTTCGGTCGACGTGCTCGGCGGTCTCACGTTCGACATTCACGAGCGTGATTTCGTCAGCATCATCGGGCCGTCGGGCTGCGGCAAGACGACGGTGTTCAATGTGATCGCGGGGCTGCTCGAAGCCGATAGCGGCGACATCGTCTATCGCGGGCAGGCCGTGAATGGATTGCGCGGCAAGGTCGGCTACATGATGCAGCGCGACCTGTTGCTGCCGTGGCGCACGGTGCTGCAAAACGTGCTGATCGGCCCCGAACTGTCGAACATGCCGGCGGCGCAGGCGCATGAAATGGCGATGGAGTATCTCAACACCTATGGCCTCGCCGGCTTCGAGAACGCTTATCCGCGCATGCTGTCGGGCGGCATGCGCCAGCGTGTGGCGCTGATCCGCACGCTGATCAACGATCCCGACATCATCCTGCTCGACGAGCCGTTCTCGGCGCTCGACTATCAAACGCGCCTCTATCTGGAGGGCGTGCTGATGGAAGCGGTCGAGACGTTCCACAAGACCGTGGTGCTGGTCACGCACGATATCGACGAAGCCGTCGCGTTGTCCAAACGCGTCGTGGTGCTCGGCGGACGTCCCTCGCAGGTGAAGAAGATCTACGACATCGACATTGCCGCGCGTTCGCCGATCGGCGCGCGCAGCGATCCGAACTTCGCGGGCTATTTCCATGCGTTGTGCGGCGAGCTGGATATCCAGACCGAGGTGAGGGCAGCATGACGCAATCCGTTTCCATCGATAAAAGCGCAGCGGCGCGGCGCGCGCCGCACACACGCTCGCGGCGGCTCGTGCTCGACAGCGGCTGGGGCCGCTCGTTGCTGCAACTCGCGGCGGTGCTCGCGTTCTTCGCGCTCTGGGAAGGCGCGGCGCGTCTCGGCTGGGTGTCGAACTTCCTGGTCGGCTCGCCGGCGAAAATTCTCGACGCGCTGATACGCGACATCCGCTCTCATCAGTTATTCGTCGATACCGGCTACACGCTCTTCGAAGCCATTCTCGGCTTCGTGTTCGGCACGGCGGTCGGCTCGGTGTGCGGGCTCGCGCTCTGGTATTCGCCGTTCGTCGCGCGGCTGATCGAGCCGTTCATCGTCGCGATCAATAGCGTGCCGAAGATCGCGTTCGCGCCCATCGTGATCTTATGGTTCGGCACCGGTTTGATATCGAAGGTCGCGCTGGCGATTTCGCTCACCGCCATCGTCGCGCTGATCGCGGCCTACGAGGCGGCGAAAGACGCCGATCCCGATCTGCAGGCGCTGCTCGTCACGCTCGGCGCCGACAAGAACGACGTGTTCATGAAGGTGGTGGTGCCGTTCACGCTGCCCTACGTGATCTCCACGTTCCGCATCAACGTCGGCTTCGGCCTGGTCGGCGCGGTGGTGGGCGAATTCATTTCATCGGAGAAAGGGCTCGGGCACATGATCTTCACCGCATCGAGCCTGTACGACCTCAACACGGTATGGGCGGGACTCTTCGTGCTGATGGCGATCGGCTTCGTGCTGTACTTCCTGATCGATCTCGTCGAGCGCAAATTGCTGCCGTGGCGGCAGGCCTCGAATACGAGCACGCTGAAGGTTTAAACGCATTCCCGGCAGTCCAATCACTTCTCTCCCAGGACAGGACGATGGCATTCACCGCAAAAAAAGCGCTCGCCGCGCTGACCACGGCTTTGGCGCTGACCGTTGCATCCGTTTCATTGCCGGCGTTGGCCGCCGACAAGAAAGTCACCATTTCGCAGGCGTTCCAGTCGATGCTCTATCTGCCGCTCTATGTGGCGATCGACGGCGGCTTCTTCACGAAGGAAGGGCTCGACGTCACGAGGCAGACGGCGGGCAGCCCGAGCGCGGCGCTCTCGGCGGTGTTGTCGGGTAGCGCCGATTTCTCGCTGCACGGACCCGAGTGGACGGCGGTCGCCGCGGAGAAGGGCGCCGATGTCGATATCATCGCCAACGTCGTGAACGGCGCGGCGGTATGGATCGCCGCCGCGCCCGACGTCAAATTCGACAGCATCAAGGACGTGAAGGATCAGGTCGTGGTGTCCGGGCAGATGCCGACCACCAGCACGTCGCTGTTCCTGAAGCTGCTGAAGGAAAACGGCATGTCGCAGAGCGACGTCAAGCTGATTCAGGTGCCGCTCGGCTCGGAGATCGGGCCGCTCGTGGCCGGGCAGTCGAAGATCGCGGTGATGTACGAGCCGGGCCTCGACCAGGCGGTCGCGAAGGGCATGAAAGTCGTGCTCGGTTTTCCGAAGCTCTATGGCGAGTACGCGTTCTCGTCGATTTCGGCGAAGCGCGGCGTCGATCCCGATGCGGCCGCACGCTTCGTGAAGGGTCTGCAAAACGCGCTGCGCTACATGCAGAGC
This sequence comes from Paraburkholderia sp. 22099, assembly GCF_052045835.1. NCBI lineage: Bacteria > Pseudomonadati > Pseudomonadota > Betaproteobacteria > Burkholderiales > Burkholderiaceae > Paraburkholderia > Paraburkholderia sp. 22099. Next base: position 137,964 of record NZ_JBQEPU010000008.1, read on the forward strand.
AATCCGGCCGAAACCCAGGCGATCGCGCGCAAGGAATTCCCGACGCTCGACCCGGCGGTGGTGGACGCGGCCGTCAAGCGCATGCTGACCGAAGGCGTGTATCCGAAGAGCGTCGACATCACGCCCAAAGCGCTGGCCGTTGCGATGGATACGCAAATCGCGCTCGGCAATCTGAAGCAGCAGCCGAAGTACGATACGTTCATCGTCCACAGTTATATCCAGCCCGCGCTTGCCGCGAAATGAACGGCTTTCCGACGCTCTCATGACGACCTTCAATCAAGCACCGACCATCGGCGAGATCCGCGCGGCGCTCGCCGCGGGTGACGCCACCGTGGCGCAGTACGTTTCGAGCGCTTACGATGCCGCGCAACATTCGCAGGCGGCGTTGCACGCATTCTGTTATCTGCCCGATACGCCGCCGGCCACCCTCGCCGATGCCGCCGCGCCGCTCGCCGGCGTGCCGGTCGCGGTGAAGGATGTCATCGACACCGCCGACATGCCCACCGAATTCAACTCGGCGGCCTACAAGGGGCGGCGCCCCGAGCGGGATGCGTGGATCGTGGCCCGCTTGCGGGCCGCGGGCGCGGCGATTCTCGGCAAGACGGTGACCACCGAGTTCGCGTGGCGTCATCCGGGGCCGACGGTCAATCCGTGGAACGGCGCGTTCACGCCGGGTGGATCGTCGAGCGGTTCGGCGGCGGCGGTCGCGGCCGGGATCGTGCCGCTCGCGCTCGGCACCCAGACGCAGGGCTCGGTGATCCGCCCCGCGGCTTATTGCGGCATCGTCGGTTTCAAGCCCACCTACGGCACGATCGCGCGAACCGGTGTGTTGCCGCTCGCGTGGTCGCTGGATCACGTCGGGCTGTTCGCGCGGCGCGTCGCGGACGTGGCGTATGTGTTGAAACTCGTCGCGGGCGCCGATGCCGCCGATCCGCACGTTTCGCACGTTTCGCATGTTGACGCGGCGGCGCGCGGCGCGGGCACGCGGCGCATCGGCGTGTTGTCGAAGCAGGCCGGCGGCGCGATCGAGCCGGCCCAGCAAGCCGCGCTCGACCGGCTCGCGGCGCAGCTTGCGCGCGACGGCGCGGAGATCGTCACGGTGGAGTTGCCGCAGGAAATCTTCGCGACGCCGGCGCACGCGCTGCAATTGATGGCGGTGGAAGCGGCGATCACGCACGGCGATCTGGTCGATCGCACGCCCGAACTCGTGAGCCCCGCGATGCGCGGTCTGGTCGACGATGGGCGCAAGCTGCCGGCCACCGCCTACGCGACGATCAAGGCGCTGCAGGTGCCGATGGCGCAGCGCTTTCAGGCGTGGCTCACGCAAGCCTGGGCGCTGGACGCGCTGCTGGTTGCGCCCGCCACGGGTGAGCCGCCGCGCGGCCTCGACTATACGGGCGACGCCGCGTTCTGCGCGCCGTGGACGTTTCTGGGCGTGCCGGCCGTGACGGTGCCGGTCGGCTTCGGGCCGGCGGGTCTGCCGCTCGGCGCGCAACTGGTGGGCGCCGCGCACGGCGACGCCGGGTTGCTGGCGTTGGCGGAGTGGGTCGAGGCGCGCACGGGTTGGGAAGCGGCGGTGGTGCAGCGGCGCGGCGCGTGAGCACGCGGACAGCCTGAGCGGATCACGCCGAAGGGCCGTCGATGCGCCGTCGACCTTTCCTGGCACCTTCGTCGAATCTTAGAACACCGCGCGGAACACCCAGTACAAGCCCGCCGCCAGCGCGATCGAAGCCGGCAGCGTGAGCACCCACGCGAGGACCAGGCTGCGCACGGTGGCCCATTGCAAGCCCGAGCCGTTGGCCGCCATCGTGCCGGCCACGCCCGACGAAAGCACGTGCGTGGTCGACACCGGCAAGCCGTACACGTCGGCCGCGCCGATTGTCAGCATCGCCACGAGTTCCGCCGAGGCCCCCTGACCGTAAGTGAGATGCTGCTTGCCGATCTTCTCGCCGACCGTCACGACAATGCGTTTCCAGCCCACCATCGTGCCCAGCCCCAGGGCAATCGCGACCGCAACCTTGACCCATGTCGGAATGAACTTGGTGGCGTGATCGGTTTGCGCCTTGAAGTTGTCGATCACCTTGGCGTCCTCCGGCGCGAAGGGCGGTTGCTTCGCCTTCTCCATCAGACGGATCGCCTCGGAGGCGACATACATGTTGTTGCGCACGTTATCGACGGCGTTTTGCGGCACGGCGGCCATCGATCCCGATGCGCCCACCTGACGGCCGATCACATCGGTCAATTGCTGGAGGGCCGGCAAGGTGGCGGGCGTCAACTGGCGGGTGCGCACATACGTCTCGACATCGGCGCGCGGATCGGCCGACGGCGCGGCGCCCCGCGTGTATTTCGCGAGCGTCGCCGACGTCTGCTGCGCGACCGCGACGAAGGTCTGCGTCTGTGCCGGCGTGACCGCCTTGTTCAGCGCATACGCCGTCGGCACGGTGCCGATGAGGATCAGCATGATGAGGCCCATGCCTTTCTGTCCGTCGTTCGAACCATGCGCGAACGACACGCCCGTGCAGGTCAGAATCAGCAGGCTGCGGATCCAGAACGGCGGCGGCTCCTTGCCCTTCGGCTCGGCGTACAACGCGGGAATGCGCACCGCGGCCTTCAGGATCAGCAGCAGCAAACTGGCCGCGAGAAAGCCGACCAGCGGCGAGAACAGCAGCGACCTGCCGACGCCGAGCGCCTGATTCCAGTCCACGCCGCTCGTGCCGTTGGTGCCGTGCATCAACTGATTCATCAGGCCGACGCCGATGATCGAGCCGATCAGCGTGTGCGAGCTCGACGAGGGCAAGCCGAGGTACCAGGTGCCGAGATTCCAGATGATCGCCGCGATCAGCAACGCGAACACCATCGAAAAACCGGCGCTGCTGCCCACTTGCAGGATCAGTTCCACGGGCAGCAATTGCAGAATGCCGAACGCGACCGCGCCGCTCGACGTCAGCACGCCGAGGAAATTCCATGCGCCCGACCACACCACCGCGAGGTTCGGCGCGAGCGAGTGCGTGTAGATCACCGTGGCGACCGCGTTGGCGGTGTCATGGAAACCGTTGACGAATTCGAAGCCGAGCGCGATCAGCAGCGCGGTCCCGAGTAGGAGATAAGGTAGAACCGAGCTTTCGCGGACCGGTTGCAAATCGGCCAATAAATGCGTGGCGCAATAGACGGCGCCGACAACAATCACGGCGACGAAAACGGCAAGGCCGAGATGACGGCCCTTGCCGCTTGCAGCGCCCGATTGCGGGTACGAAAGTTCCGGCATGACGTGTGCCCCAGGAGTTGGTCGCGGAACTTCCGATGCTGCGGGGCTTGCGTGTCGAAATGATGACGAGGGCGTGACGCCGGCGACGCCGCCGTTGCATCCGCGCTTACGGCGACGTGGCGGAGATGACCTCGCCCGTCGCGCTGCCGCCCAGGCTGCGTTTGTACGCCTGCGCGACGGTGGCGGCGGGCACGCCTTGCGACGGATCGCGGCCCATCGACTTCAGCGTTTCGGCGACCCACCCCGGACTCACCACGTTCACACGGGCCTTGCCGCGCAATTCCAGCGCCGCCGAACGCGCGAACGCCTCCACGCCGGCATTCACGATGCTGACCGCCGCGCTGCCTTCCATCGGCTGTTGCGCGAGCACGCCGCTCGTCAGCGTGAAGCAGCCGCCTTGCGACACGTGAGCGGCGCCACAGCGCACCAGGTTGACCTGGCCCATCAACTTGTTGGCGAGACTGAACGAGAAATCGTCGTCGGCGAGGCTCGCGAGCGGGGCGAACTTCGCCGTGCCGGCCACGCAGATCACCGCGTCGAGCGTACCGGCCCGCCGGTACATCGACTCGATGCTGGCCTTGTCGGACAGATCGACGTGCAAGTCGGAGCCCTTGCGGCTCGCGGTGACGATTTCATGTTCCGCCGCGAGGAGCTTCACCAGTTCTCCACCGAGCAGGCCCGTTGCACCGACAATGAGTATTCGCATACATCCTCCTGATGCATCGACGAAGCGCGCCGACGCGTGTGTTCAAGATAGTCTCTCCGGGACGTCGCGCCATCGACGTAAAGAACCTGCCGCGTTCGCGCGTTATGACTATTCAATCGCAACGCCTTTGTGCGGTGGGAATTATTTTTGCTACGCTTTCTAGAAGGCGTATTTCGAAGGACCACCGATCGAGCGGGAGAGCCCCAACGATGAATCGGAAAAACGATAAAGAGCCGGCCGACGAAGGGCCTTCGGCGCAGACCGCGTTCGCGTCGTATGCGGCGCCGCTCGTCGATCATGCGATCGAATACGCCAATGCGGTGCGTGAGGATGCATCACCGGAAGATTTCCACCAGTTGCGGGTTTCGCTGCGGCGTTTGCGCTCGCTATGGTGGGCCTTCCAACCCTTGCTCGAGGAGGGCGAGAACACGCGCCAACGGGCGCTGTACAAGTATCTCGCCACGGCGGCCGGCAAGACCCGCGATTGGGACATCCTGATCGAGTTGCTTGCACAGGAGAGCGGCATCGCGCGCGGCCTGACGCCGACCCTGGAGGACGCGCGTGGCGACGCGCTGGCGACGAGCCGGGAAACGCTCTCGAACGCCGACGTCAAACATCTGCTGCGCGAGGCCCTGAGCAGCGCCACCCGCGAACTGAACACCGCGCACGAGCGCGTGCCGCTCGGCAAATTCGCCAATCAACGCGTGGCCGCCTCCGAGCGGACGCTAAAGAAGCGCATGAAACGCGCGCGGCATGCAAAGCGCTCGAACTACACCGCCTTTCACGATGTCAGGAAGGCGGGCAAGAAACTGCGCTATCTGCTGGAGTTTTTCGGGCCGGTGCTCAAGGGCGGCCGCAAACGCACGGTCAAGCGCCTGAAGCAGATCCAGAAGCGATTCGGGACGCTGAACGATATCGTCGCCAGCGAAATGCTGTTGCGTGACAACGCCGCCTTGCTGGCCAGTTCCGGCGATACCGACGCGGTGCTGCAATGGCTGAAGAAGGAGCGCAAACGCCGCATGCGCTCGGCGGCCGGATTGCTGCGCACACTGTAATGCGTGCGGAGCCGAAGCCGGCACAGATTGATCGAAGCCGCGCCCTCGAGCTATGTGCTATGCGCGCGCCTCGCGAGCGTTCGCATGCTCGCGGGCGCTTGCGACGCGCATCCGCGCATCAGGCGCTCCGGCTGCGCCGTGGTGCGAAGCCGCGCAGCGTGACCGCCTCGCTGGCGTCGCCGCGCGCTCGCCGTGTGCGCTTGCCGGTGCCGGGCTGGCCTTGGGCTTCCAGCGGCTCGATCGGAAAACCGCGCCTTTGCCACGCATCCAGATCGCCCTTCAACGCACGAATCCGCGTATAGCCGTGGCGGCGCATCCGTTGCTTGATCTCGGCGGCGGTCGCGCTGTCCGGGCAAATGCAGTAAATCACCAGGTCATGAGCGAGCAGTGCGCCGTCGAGCTGTTCCGGCGAGCGCGGATCGAGCGCGAGCGCGCCGGGAATGCGGCGCTGTGTATCGAGCGCCAGCGCCTCGGGGCGAGCGTCGAGCACCTTGGGCGGCACGATCCGGCGCGCTCCACCAGACTCCATGCGCGACGCCGCGGCGGACGCGGCGCGCGCGAGGCGATGTTCACGGTATCGCTGAATCAAGCGGTAGACCAGATAGATCAGCGCCGCGCCCAGCAGCACGTCGATCACGGTGCCGCCGCGCGCTCTGACGAATGCCAGCAGCATATGCAACTGCTGTTCCGCCGCCGCTCCGCCGAGCAGCCAGAAAGTGGCCCATGCCGCGGCGCCCGCAAGATCCCACAGCGCGTAGATGCGGGCATCGACGACAGTCGTGCCCATCAGCGGCGGCGTGATGAACGCGAGCCCCGGCACGAACTTCGAGATCGAGACGAGCGGCACGCCGAAGCGCTCGAATAGCGAGCGCGCCTTGGCGACCTTCACATCGACGGCCGGGGCGAACCGGACGAGGGCGGCGATCAGCCCGCGCCCGTAGATGCGGCCGGCGCTGAACCAGACGCCGTCGCCGATGAGCGCGCCGAGCACGGCGGCGCACAGAATCGGCCAGAACGACAGATGGCCGGCGGCGATCGCCGTGCCCGCGAACAGCAGCATCGGCACCGCGGGGATCGGCACGCCGAGGCGCGTCAACAGCACGTTGAGAAACACAGCCGCGCCGCCCCAGGTGGAAACCGCCGTGGACGGAATCTCTATCAATTGAGGCGCTCCCGTTCCGGCGAATGAGCGCACGCGCGGCGGGGGCTTGGGCGGTCGCTGGACGACAGGTGTTTCGGAGCGGCCGGCTTGCAGACCTTTGAGTTCGCCCGTTCTTCCATTCGTTCGCGTGTCCGCTGAAGTCGTATGCCGCTCAGGATACTCGATGGATCTCGCGCCCGGCCAGCGCGGGGCGTCACCTGCCGATGCGCTGCAATTTCGTTCAAGACCCGGCGTCCGCGCGTGCTTAATCTGCGTGCTCGTTCCATCGAATAAGGACAGCACCATGAATGCGCGTTACGCCGGATACCTGTTTTGCGCGCTGGCCATGCTCGGCGTCGGCAGCACCGTCGTGGTCAGCAAGTCGATCGCGGCCGGACTGCCGCCCTTCAGCGCGACAGCGTTGCGCTTCGCGATCGCGTTCCCGTTGTTCGTGCTGGCGATGCGCTGGCGCGGCGTGCGCTGGCCGCGTCTCGATCGACGCGACACCTTGCTGGTGATCGCCCAGGCCGGTGCGGGCAGCGTCGGCTATACGGTGTTGCTCATCAGCGGGATGAAGCTCGCCTCGGCCGCCGATGCCGGCGTGATTGCCGGCACCTTGCCCGCCGTGTCCGCGCTGGTGGCGATGCTCGCGCTCGGCGAGCGTCCCGCGCCCGCGTTGATCGGCGCGATCATTCTCGCCACGGCCGGCGTGCTGGTGTGCACCGTGCGGCCCGACGATTTCACCGCGCCGCATGCGGCGCGATCGCTCGCCGGCAACGCGCTCGTGTTCGCGGCGATCGTCTGCGAGGCGCTGTTCATTCTGCTCAATCGCAAACTGCGCACGCCTGTCGCGCCGCTGCCGCTGTCGGCGTTGATGTGCGGCATCGGCTTCGCGGTGTCGATCGTGCCGGCCTGCTTCGAGCAGCCGTGGAACGTGCCCGTCGACGTGAGCGCGCTGGTCGGCGTGCTGTATTACGCGCTGGTGCCGACGGTGGCGGGCTTCGTGCTCTGGTATGCGGGCGCGGCGCGTATCAGCGGCGCGGAAGCCGGACTGATGACCGCGCTGGTGCCGGTGAGCGCCGTGGCGCTGGCCGCGCTCGTGCTGGGCGAGGCGGTCAGCGCGGCGCAGCTGACGGGCGTGGCTTGCGTGCTCGGGGCGGTGTTGCTCGCGACGTTCGGGCAGATGCGTACCGTGCGCGGCGCGGCGTAACGCTTCAGCTTGCTTACGTATTGGCGACCGCCACCACGCCCGGGTTGCCGACGATCGCCAGAAACTCGCGACGCGTCGACGGATCGGTGCGGAACGTGCCGATCATGCGCGAGGTGACCATCGTGACGCCGGCCTTGTGCACGCCGCGCGTGGACATGCATTGATGCGCGGCTTCGAGAATCACGCCGACGCCTGCCGGTTGCAGCACGTCGTTCAGCGTATCGGCGATCTGCACCGTCATCTTTTCCTGGATCTGCAGACGCTTGGCGAACGCATCGACGAGACGCGCCAGCTTCGAGATGCCGACCACCCGATGCACGGGCAGATACGCGACGTGCGCGCGCCCGATGATCGGCACCATGTGATGTTCGCAATAGCTTTCGAAGCGGATGTCTTTCAGCACGATCATTTCGTCGTAGCCGTCCACCTCGGAGAAGGTGCGCGCGAGGATCTCGCGCGGGTCGACCTGGTAGCCCGCGAAGAACTCCTCGTAAGCGCGCACCACGCGCCCCGGCGTGTCGGCCAGGCCCTCGCGCTCGGGATCGTCGCCGGCCCAACGCAGCAGCACACGAACCGCTGCTTCGGCTTCCTCGCGGCTTGGGCGGCCCGTGGCGGCCGCGGGTTTGATTTTCTTTGTCTTGCTGCTGGTCATGCGGCGCTCCTCTGGATCGCGCGTCGACGTCATGCGTAGCGCGCGGGTTCGTTGTGTGCGGTCATTGTTCCATGTTTTGCGACGAATCGTGACGATCTCCCCTGTCGCTGTCGGGGCGCTCGGTTTGGCGCTCAGTTCGGCCCGTGTTTGGCCCCTTACTTCGGCCACTCGTCCAGAGCGTCGTTGAAGAGTTCCGCGACCACGCCGCGCAGCCAGGTCCCGCGCGGATCGTTATGAAACTTGCGATGCCAGTGCTGGCGCAGATCGAAGCGCGGCAACGGCAGCGGCGGCTCGACCAGCGTGATCGACGCATGCTCGGAGACATACGCGAAGCCGATCGCGTGCGGCACCGTCGCGAGCAGATCGGTGCGCGCGAGGATGAACGGCAAGCTCATGAAATGCGGTGTTTCGAGCACCGCGCGGCGCTTGATGCGTTTCTTCGCCAGGAATTGTTCGAGCACTTCCTGGCTGCGTCCTTCGGCGCGCACGACCGCGTGACCCGAGGCCACGTATTGAGGCAGCGTGAGCGGCGCGCCGGAAAGCGGATGGCCGGTGCGCATCAGGCAGATGAAGCGGTGCGTGAAGAGCCGTTGCTGGAAGAAGTTATTGCCCGACAGGTCGGGGAAATAACCGACCGCGAGATCGACGTCGCCCGATTCGAGCCCGCGTTCCACTTGCGACGGCGACAGCGAGACCGAGCGCAGATTCGCGTGAGGCGCGCGTGCGGCGAAGAGTTGCAGCAGGCGCGGCAGAAAGACGATTTCGCCGACATCGGAGAGCGCGATCGAAAAGGTGTGCGTGCTGGTGGCGGGGTGGAACTCCTGCACATCGAGCATGCCTTTCTCGATGCGCAGCAGCGCGTCGCGGGCGGCCGGGAGAATGGCGAGCGCGCGCGGCGTGGGCTCCATGCCTTTCGAGGTGCGCACGAACAGCGGGTCGTCGAAGTATTCGCGCAGGCGTCCCAAGGCGGTGCTCACGCGCGGCTGGCTCACGCCGAGTTGCTCGGCGGCGCGGCTGACGTTGCGCGTGTCTTCCATGGCGACCAGGTAGGGGATCAGGTTCAGATCCAGGGCGGTGTCTGACATGCTGGGTTTGTCCGCGAGGCGCGGGACGCATCGGCTATTGAATCGGGGTTATTGAATAGGCGAATAGAGGGTAGCCCAACCATGCGCACTTGCGATAGTGGGAACAACACCACCGCAACGCCGAATACGAGAACCTATGATTAAGGGAAAGCCCCCGCCTTGACAACGCGCCCACGGCGCAACCATAATCGCCAGAGCGTTCGCTAAACGAATCGACGTTCATATAACGAACAAATCGGCAGCGAATAAACCGAAGGCGCGCGCCGTATCTTCAACCGGCGATGCCGCCGCGAGCCCCAGGCCGGAGACCGTTGCCGCGAGAAGCGCTGTCCGCGAGGACAGCAAGCCCGACGGCACGCAGCGCCCCAACAGGAATTCGACATGATCAACAAGATTTTCGAGTCACTTCAAGCGGCGGTCGCCGATGTCCACGACGGCGCCACCGTCATGATCGGCGGCTTCGGCACGGCCGGCATGCCGTCGGAACTGATCGACGCGCTCATCGAGCAAGGCGCGCGCGAACTCACCATCGTCAACAACAACGCGGGCAACGGCGACATCGGCCTCGCGGCGCTGCTCAAGGCGAAGCGCGTGCGCAAGATCATCTGCTCGTTTCCGCGCCAAACCGATTCGTATGTTTTCGATGCGCTCTACCGCGCCGGCGAAATCGAACTCGAACTGGTGCCACAAGGCAATCTCGCGGAGCGCATCCGCGCGGCGGGCGCGGGCATCGGCGGGTTCTTCACGCCCACCGGTTACGGCACGAAGCTCGCCGAAGGCAAGGAAACCCGCTTGATCGACGGCAAGCACTACGTGCTGGAAGCGCCGCTCCATGCGGACTTCGCGTTGATCAAGGCGTATAAGGGCGATCGCTGGGGCAACCTCGTCTATCGCAAGACGGCGCGCAATTTCGGGCCGATCATGGCGAGCGCGGCTAAAACCGCGATCGCGCAGGTGACGGAAGTGGTGCCGCTCGGCGCGCTCGATCCCGAAGCGATCGTCACGCCCGGCATTTTCGTGCAGCGCGTGATCGAAGTGCCGCAAGCGGCGCATCAATCCGCAGCCACCGCCGCCTGACCCGGAGACCGACATGAAAAAACTGACCCGCGATGAAATGGCCAGGCGCGTTGCGCTGGATATCCCCGAAGGCGCCTACGTGAACCTCGGCATCGGCGTGCCGACGCTGGTGGCGAACCACCTCGCCGCCGACAAGGAAATCTTCCTGCACAGCGAAAACGGCTTGCTCGGCATGGGCCCCGCGCCCGCGAAAGGCGAGGAAGACGACGAACTGATCAACGCCGGCAAGCAGCACGTCACGCTGCTCACGGGCGGCGCTTACTTCCACCACGCGGATTCGTTCGCGATGATGCGCGGCGGCCATCTGGACTTCTGCGTGCTCGGTGCGTTCCAGGTCTCCGCGAAGGGCGATCTGGCGAACTGGCATACCGGCGCGCCCGATGCGATTCCGGCTGTCGGCGGCGCGATGGATCTGGCGATCGGCGCGAAGCAGGTCTACGTGATGATGGAACACCTGACCAAGCAGGGCGAAAGCAAGATCGCCGCCGAATGCACGTACCCGGTGACGGGCGTGGGCTGCGTCAACCGCATTTATACCGACCTCACGATGATCGACGTCACCGCGCAAGGCCTCGTGGTGCGCGAGATTTTCTCTGATATCGACTTCGATGCGCTGCACAAGCTCACCGGCGTGCCGCTGATCGACGGCACGCAGACGGCTCGCGCGGCTTAACCCGCCGCGAGGCGCACAATACGCCGCAACGCAACGTGCGTTACGCTGTCCGCTGTCTGTACGATAGGAAGCGGCGGGCAGCGTCAGGCGCTTATCGTCAGAAGCGCCGCGCACGCCGCGGCGCAACCTTCACTTTCGATCCTCGATCATCGACGCCATCATGCTCGACTCCAGCGCCCGTCTGACCGGCCTTCTTTGCGGCACCCAGCCGATGAACGATGTCTGGTCGCCGCGCGCCACGCTGCAACGGATGCTCGACGTGGAAGCGGCGCTCGCGCGCGCTTCGGCGGCGCATCAGGTGATTCCTCATCGCGCGGTCGCGGCGATCGAAGCCGCCTGCCACGCCGACCAGCTCGACGCCGAAACCCTTGCGCGCGACGCCGCGCTCGGCGGCAACCTCGCGATTCCGCTCGTCAAGCAACTCACCGCGCGCGTGAAGGCGGCCGACGCCGAAGCGTCGAAGTACGTCCATTGGGGCGCGACGAGCCAGGACATCATCGACACGGCAACGGTGCTGCAACTGCGCGACACCTTCGATCTGCTCGACGCCGGCCTGCAAGCCACCTGCGACGCCGTGGCGAAACTCGCGGCCACGCATCGCGCGACGCCGATGATCGGCCGCACCTGGTTACAGCAAGCGCTGCCGATCACGCTCGGCCTGAAATTCGCGCAATGGCTCGACGCGCTGTTGCGTCACCGCGAACGGCTCGATGCGTTGCGCGAGCGCGTGCTGGTGCTGCAATTCGGCGGCGCCGCGGGCACGCTCGCGAGTCTGCGCGATGCCGCGCCGCAGGTCACGCAGTCGCTGGCGCGAGAACTCGACCTCGCGGTGCCGGCCTTGCCGTGGCATACGCAACGCGATCGCATGGCGGACACGGCGTCGCTATTCGGCATGCTGATCGGCACGCTCGGCAAGATCGCGCGCGATATTTCCTTGCAGATGCAAACCGAAGTCGACGAATTGGCCGAGCCCGCCGCGGCCGGCAAGGGCGGTTCGTCGACCATGCCGCACAAGCGCAATCCGGTCGGCTGCGCCGCCGTGCTGACCGCCGCCACGCGCGCGCCGGGGCTGGTCGCCACGGTGTTCGCCGGCATGGTGCAGGAGCACGAGCGCGCGCTCGGCGGCTGGCAAGCCGAATGGGACGCGCTGCCCGACCTCGCGCGGCTGGCTGGCGGCGCGCTCGCCAACATCGAACAGATCGCCGCGGGCCTGAACGTGAACGTGCCGCGCCTTGCCGCGAATCTCGACGTCACGCACGGCCTGATTCTCGGCGAGGCGGTGATGCTCGCGCTCGGCGACAGCATCGGCCGGCTCGATGCGCATCGTCTGGTCGAGCGCGCGTCGAAGACGGCCATCGCCGAAGGCAAGACGCTCTTCGACGTGCTTTCGTCCGAGACCGCCGTCACCGAACATCTTTCAATCGAGCGCTTGCGGCAACTGCTCGACCCCGCTCAATACGTCGGCCAGGCCCACGCTTACGTGGATGCCGCGCTGGCGCTTCATACCGCGCGCGCGACACGCGCCACTTCCAGGGAGTAACCGGCATGCCTTACGCCGCAGTCAACGGAACCGAGCTTCATTATCGAATCGACGGCGACCGTCACGGCAACGCGCCGTGGATCATCTTGTCGAATTCGCTCGGCAGCGATCTGTCGATGTGGACGCCGCAAGTCGAGCCGCTGTCGAGACACTTTCGCGTGCTGCGCTACGACACGCGCGGCCACGGTCATTCGGAAGTGCCGAAAGGCCCGTACACGATCGACCAGTTGGCCGGCGACGTGCTCGGCCTGATGGATACGCTGAAGATCGCCCGCGCGAATTTCTGCGGCATATCGATGGGCGGCCTGACCGGCGTCGCGTTGGCCGCGCGTCACGCGGACCGGCTCGAGCGCGTGGTGCTGTCCAACACGGCCGCGCGCATCGGCTCGCCGGAAGTGTGGGCGCCGCGCGTCGCGAGGGCTCGCGGCGAAGGCATGGTCGCGCTGGCCGAGGCGGTCTTGCCGCGCTGGTTCACCGCCGAGTTCATCGAACGGGAACCGGTGGTGTTCGCGATGATCCGCGACGTGTTCGTGCATATCGACAAGGAAGGCTATGCATTGAATTGCGAGGCCATCGACGCCACCGATCTACGCCCTGAAGTGCCCGGCATCAAGGTGCCGGCGCTGGTGATCAGCGGCACGCACGACGTGGCCACGTTGCCGGAGCAAGGGCGCGAACTGGCGCAGGCGTTGCCCGGCGCGCGCTACGTTGAACTGGACGCCGCGCATATTTCCAACATCGAAAAATCCGAGTCTTTCACGAAGACCGTGCTCGACTTCCTGACGGAGCCGAAATGAACGATGAAGATCGTTACGAAGCGGGCATGGGGGTGCGCCGCGCGGTGCTCGGCAACGCGCACGTCGATCGATCGCTCGCGAACCGCACTGAATTGACGGAAGAATTCCAGAACCTGATTACCCGCTATGCGTGGGGCGAAATCTGGACGCGTGATGGTTTGCCGCGTCATACGCGCAGCCTGTTGACCATCGCAATGATGGTTGCGCTCAATCGCAGCGAGGAGCTTGCGTTGCATTTGCGCGCCGCGAAAAACAACGGCGTGACGCGCGAGCAGATCAAGGAAGTACTGCTGCAAACGGCGATTTATTGCGGCGTGCCGGCGGCCAATTCGGCGTTTCATCTTGCGGACAAGCTGTTTCGGGAAGAGGATGCGGCGGCGAATCCTTGACGCTTTGGCGGTTTTTCGATGAGCGCGATAAGTACGCGCGCGCCGGCAACCCGGCGCGTTTAATGATGGTCACCTCACCCTACACGCGGTTAGCGCGGTAGGGTGTTTTCTTTTGGAAGTCCATCATGCAAGCCAAACATATGGTATCGAAGGTTTATAGGTGTTTCGCTGGCTGTTACCCCGCCCAATGTGGCGGTAATCCGTATCGGGGTTTCACCGGCTCATGAAAACAAATTTGCAAAAGGTAACTAAGTGAACGAGCAAACCGACGAATACGAAGACGATTTCGATGACGAGGCGGACGACCCACCACTGACAGCCACACAGCAAGCGGCGGCAGATCGTCTGACCGCAGCCGATCTGCGTACGATCGATGGCGCGCTTTTCCGAAATTTGACTGGCAATTACCGCAAAGTCGCCATGATCGTTTCTCTTGCCATGGGTTCAGATAAGAGTTTTTATCCCGATGTCATTGACGTGTTCTATGCACAGCGTCTTAAGCTGATGGTCGAGAGAGGCTTGGTCGAGTCGGTCGGAGACCTGAACCGGATGCGTTATAGCGAAGTCCGTTTGCCCCAAACGGCCGGCGACGAGCTCCTTCCCGGGTTGCAACGGAGTCCAGTAAAGAATGAATGAAAAATCGGGACCGTCTCGCATGGTCCCGATCATGTCCACGCCATTCCGCTCCGCGCGAGCGTTTTTACGCGGCGCGGGGCCCGTTTTCCCTGTCGTCCGCCACCTCACTCGGCAACTGCAAACGCACCGCGCGCAACACCGTGTCCTTCATCACCTCGCGCCAATGCGCGAGCGCCGCTTTATCCATTAGCGGCTCACCGAGAAACGCGCCCAGCGTGTACTGATTGGCGTTATAGAAATAGCCGAGCGATGCAATCGTCAGATAAACATCGCGAGCCTTCACGTCGGCGCGAAATACGTTTTGCGCCTTGCCCGCATCCAATACCTTTTGCACCACCGAAATCGCATAGCCGGAAATCTCCTTGAGCTTCGACGATTTCCTCGCATGCTTGCCTTGATGCAGATTTTCGCTGGAAAGCAGCGTGACGAACTCGGGATGATCGAGGTAGTACTGCCAGACGAATTCGACCATCTGCTCAAGACCATGCACGGGGTCGTCAAGATCGAGATCGAGCTTGCTTTCGGCCTCGTTGAACTGGGTGTAGATCGTTTCCAGTACTTCGACGAACAACTGTTCCTTGCTGCCGAAGTAGTAGTAGATCATCCGGTCGTGCGAACGCGCGGCCTTCGAGATACTTTCCACGCGGCCGCTTGCATACCCCTGTTTCGCGAAGACCTTGATCGCCGCTTTCAGAATCTTGGCGCGGGTGTCCTGCGCCTGTTTCGCGCGGATGCCGGTAGCGCCCGGCTTGCGGACGGCAATGGGACTCATGGCGGTCTTGAATCTCTTTGTTAGCGTCGGTTGAACGACCTGCGCCGCAACGGCTGACGCCTGGGCGCGCCTTCATCATACAGCCCGCATCACGCGTTGCGGAATGCACTGCGCAATCGTGTGCTTCGGCGCGGATTGAATCGTGCCGCAGCCCAGGATGCCGCGTCGCACCATTGCCGCGACCGCCGGGAAACTCATTGCGCAGTCTATTTTGATCGAGTAGATTTCAAGCAAGTTTGGTGTAGCGGATACTACACGAACGGTGAGTGACCGCAACACGGAAATAGGCGGATCACGCGAAAGTGCCTTGAAACAAGGGCTATTCGTCAGCCGGAGCGGGACCGATTGTAATGTCGTATGGGAACCCCACCATGACAGAACATACGAAGGTCGATTTCGGTGCGGAACGCGTCGACGGCGAAACCGCTTCGACGCCGGGTCCGACCGTGCTCGAGAAGGCGGCGCCGCGCACCGAGCGAATGGCGTCGAACAAGATCGAATGCAATGCCTGCCCGGTGCTGTGTCAGATATCGGAGGGCCGCACCGGTGCATGCGACCGCTATGCGAATGCGCAGGGGCGGCTGATTCGCGTCGACCCGGTGGTGTTTCTATCGCGTGCCGCCGCTTCGTCCGACAGTGGCGAAAGTAGTACGAATGCCACCGTCGCGTTCGGCGCATCGTCCGAAGCCCACGATTCCGCCCAGGCGGAACAGGCGCTGTTCGTGACAGGCGTCGGCGCGTCATCAACCTATCCCGACTACAAGCCCGCGCCGTTCATCGTGGCCTCGAAGCTCGACGACGTCGACATGATCACCGTCGTCACCGAAGGCATTTTCAGCTATTGCAGCTTCAAGGTGAAAATCGACACCGACCGCTTTCTCGGGCCGGAGCAATCGAACGTGCGTTGCCAGGGCGAAATCGTCGGCCATGTCACGACCGCCGAATACGGCTCGCAAATGCTGAGCTTGGGCGGCGTCCATCATCTGACCGGCGGCAGCAAGAAGGAAGGCCGCGTGACTTGCGACATGATGCTCGCGCTCGGCAACAAGCAAGCCGTGGCGTTGAGCATCGACGGCGGCGCGAATCTCGTGATTCGCGCGGGCGCCGCGCCGATCGTCGACGGCGTCGAAGAGCAGCGCATGCGCGTGGGTTGCGGTTCGGCCACGATTGGCATCTTCGCGAAGCAATGGTTCGGCCATGCGGACGAAGTCGTCGTGGTCGACGATCACATCACGGGCGTGCTGACCGAACACCAGGCGGGACGCTGCCTCGGCATGACGCGCTCAGGTGTGAAGATTCGCGGACGCAAATCCACGCCGGGCCGCTATTTCCAGGTCGCGAATCCCGGCACCGGTTGGGGCGGCACCGACATCCAGGACCCGCTGGCGATTGTCGAAGGCTTCGATCCCGCCGTCGCTAAACCGGGCATGCGTCTGCTGATGGTGTCCACCACCGGCGAGCACGCTCAATGGTATGAACTCGATCAGCGCCTCGTGCCGCGTATCGCGGCCATGCCCGACGCGGTGCGCCGCACGGTCGAACGGATCGGCGAGAACTGCGAGCCGTCGCTCGCCACCGTGCTGTTTCTCGGCGGCGCGGGCGGCAGTCTGCGGGCGGGCGCCACCGAGAATCCGGTGCTGCTCACGCGCGCCATCAAGCAGAAGCTGGTGAACGTCACGTGCGGCGGCGCGCCGGCCTATGTGTGGCCGGGCGGCGGCATCACCGTGATGGTCGACGTCTCGCGCATGCCCGACCGCTCGTTCGGCACGGTGCCGACGCCCGCGATCGTCGCGCCGATCGAATTCACCATGACGTACGACGCGTATCGCGATCTCGGCGGTCATCTCGACGCCGTGCGTTCGCTCGAAAGCGTGCTGGCGAACGGGCCGGAACACACGGAGGGCGCGCCGCTCGCACGGCGAACCTTGGCGCGCCATGCCGACAACCCGTGGCCGCCGGCGATGCCGCCGATGCTCGGCTAAGGCCATCAAGACAACCTCGGCAACCACGGCAACCATCATGGCGACACAATGAACGCAACCCGCACCCGACTCGACGCGACCCGCTGGCATTGGCAGCACGGCCCGATCGATCTGATCCTCAGCGCGGACGGCGAGCCCGCCGCGGTGCGCGCCGCGTATGAAGCGTGCTGGATACGCTTTGTCGAAGTGTTGCCGGAGTTGGTCGGAGAATTGAAGCTGCTTCGGCAACCGGTGCCCGCCGACGCCGCGTTCGACGAATGCCCGCTCAACGGCACGGTCGCGCGCCGCATGTGGTCGGCGTGCCATCGTCACCGCGCGCGCTTCATCACCCCCATGGCGGCCGTGGCGGGCAGCGTCGCAGACGAACTGATCGCGGCGTTCGCGCGCGCGGGCATCGCGCGCGCGTTCATCAACAACGGCGGCGACATCACACTATATTTAACCGAGGGGCAGCAGTACCGCATCGGCGTATTCGCGGACCTCGCGCAATATTCGGGCGCGCGGTTGCCGGATGAACCGCCGCTCGACGCCAACCTCACGCTCGACGCCGCCATGCCGGTTCGCGGCATCGCGACGAGCGGCTGGCGTGGCCGCAGCTTCAGCCTCGGTATCGCCGACAGCGTGACCGTGCTCGCCCGCGACGCAGCGAGCGCCGATGCCGCCGCGACGATGATCGCCAACGCCGTGAACGTGGATCACCCAGGCATCGTGCGCCGTCCGGCTTCGTCGTTGAAAGACGAGAGCGATCTCGGCGACAGGCTGGTCACCGTCGACGTCCCGCCTTTACCGCAGCCGCTGATCGATTTCGCGCTGGCGCGTGGCGTCGAAGCCGCGCGGCGTTTGCAGGCGGACGATTCGATCGAAGGCGCCGCACTGTTCCTGCAAGGGCGCGTGCGTGTGGCCGGCATTCAGCAAAGCGGCGCGCGGATCACGCAGCGCGCGTCGATAACAAAGGAGGCGCCGTGTTCGAAATACGCCGCGTGCTGACGCACGTCGAAGACATCTTTCACGAGTTCGGCCCCGCGCCCGCGCAGCCGCTCAGGCGCGGTGCGATTGCCGTGGTGCTGACGAATCCGTTCGCCGGCCGCTATGAAGCGAACATCGAACACGCGATGGAAGCGCTCAAGCCGATCGGCCTCGACATGGCGCAGCGGCTCCTTGCGGCGATGAAGGTGCCGCATGCGTCGATAGAGGGTTACGGCAAGGGCGCGATTGTCGGCTCGCGCGGAGAACTGGAGCACGGTGCGTTGTGGCACGTCCCCGGCGGCTATGCGATGCGCGAATTGCTGGAGAAGAACGGCGTGCCGACCAACGCGATCGTGCCGTCGACCAAGAAGGTCGGCGTGCCTTCCACCGCGCTCGACGTGCCGCTCACGCACGTCAACGCGAGCTATGTGCGCAGCCACTTCGATGCGATCGAGGTGCGTGTGCCCGGCGCGCCCGCAGCGGATGAACTGGTCTATATCCTCGTGATGAGCACCGGGCAGCGCGTGCATGCACGCGTGGGCGGTCTCGCGAAAGAGGCGGTCGTCGGCAAGGACGGCTTGCGCTGAGCGGCGCTTGATTCGAACCGAACCTTCGAACCGAACCGCCGCGGCGCGCTGAAACATACCCGCGGAACAACGCATCGAAACCGGAGAGCGACATGGCAATCAAGCTTCGCAAGCTGATCGTGCAGGTGGACGAAACGCGCATTGAAATGGGGCAGGCCATCGAGCCGCCGACGCGCCGCGCGGTCGCCATCGCGGTGATCGATAATCCCTATGCGGGCCGCTACGAGCCGAAGCTCGACGCGCTGATCGAAGCCGGCGAGGAACTGGGCGGCCTGCTCGGCAACAAGTGCGTCGAGGCGCTGGGCATCGAGCCGGGTGACGCGCAAAGCTACGGCAAGGCGGCGATCGTCGGCGAGGCGGGCGAACTGGAACATGCGGCGGCGATCTTGCATCCCAAGCTCGGCGCGCCGCTGCGGGTGGCGGTCGAAAAGGGCGCGGCGTTGGTGCCGTCCGCGAAAAAGATGGGCACGCTCGGCACCGCGATCGACGTGCCGCTCGGCCACAAGGACGCGGCCTACGTGCGCAGTCATTTCGATGCGATCGAAGCGCGTGTTGCGGATGCGCCGCGCGCCAACGAAATCGTCGTCGCGGTCGCGGTGACGGCTTCCGGCCGGCCGCTGCCGCGCATCGGCGGCCTGCAGGTGAGCGAGATCAAGGGCGAAGACGGTTTGCGCTGAGTCGTTGCGCTGGCCCCCAAGGGGACTTCCGGCGTATTGTCCTGCCGTCGACGCGTGCGCGCATGGTGCCGCACGCTATAACGTCTGCTGTTCGTGCGTGGCGGGCCAATCGCGACGATCGAACCGCAAGCTGCCGAGGGGCACGATGCTTTCGAATTTGCTGGTACAACTGGTCAACGGACTCGCCGATGCGTCGACGCTGTTTCTCGTCGCCGCCGGTTTGTCGCTGATCTTCGGCGTGACGCGCATCGTCAACTTTGCGCACGGCTCGTTCTATATGTTCGGCATCTACGTCGCGTATAGCATCGCGAGCCGCTTCGGACAGACGGCCGGCGGCTTCTGGCTGTCGGTGCTGGCAGCCGCGCTGGTGGTCGCGGTGCTCGGCGCGCTGGTCGAGATGATCGTGTTGCGGCGCATCTATCAGGCGCCCGAGTTGTTTCATCTGCTCGCCACGTTCGCGCTGGTGCTGATCTTTCGCGACGCCGCGTTGTGGCTGTGGGGCCCGCAAGACCTGTTCGGACCGCGTGCGCCGCATCTTGCCGGCGCGGTCGATTTCCTTGGCCATCCGCTGCCCACCTACGATATCGCGTTGATCGTGATCGGGCCGGTGGTGTTGCTGCTGCTCTGGTATGCATTGACGCGCACGCGCTGGGGCACGCTGGTGCGCGCCGCGACCCAGGATCGCGAGATGCTCGGCGCGCTCGGCATCAATCAGGCGTGGCTGTTTACCGGCGTGTTTTTCGTCGGCGCGTTTCTCGCGGGTTTGGGCGGCGCGCTGCAAGGGCCGCGCATGTCGGCGAATCTGTCGCTCGATCTGGAGACCATCGGCAACGCGTTCGTGGTGGTGGTGGTCGGCGGCATGGGTTCGATTCCGGGCGCGTTCGTCGCCGCGCTGATCATCGCGGAGATCAAGGCGCTGTGCATCGGCATCGGACACGTGACGATCTTCGGCGTCGGCCTTTCGTTGAGCCGCTTTACGCTGGTCGCCGAGTTCGTCGTGATGGCTGTCGTGCTGGTGGTGCGGCCTTGGGGTTTGCTAGGCAAGGCGAGCGCCGCGGTGCGCGGCATGGCCGCGCCGGAAACGCCTTTGCGCCCCGCGGGCAAGCGCCTGAAATGGCTCGCCGCGGTCGCGCTGCTGGTACTCGTGCTCGCGCCGCTCGCGGCCAATGCGTTTCCCTATATGCCCGTGCTGCTGGTGGAAATCCTGATCGCCGTGCTGTTCGCGACGAGTCTGCACTTCATCATGGGACCGGGCGGCATGCATTCGTTCGGCCACGCCGCTTACTTCGGACTGGGTGCCTACGGCGCGGCGCTATTCATCAAGGTTCTGAATCTGCCGATGGAAGCCGCGTTGCTGCTCGGGCCGCTGCTGGCGGTAGCCGGCGCGCTGGTGTTCGGCTGGTTCTGCGTGCGCCTCTCGGGCGTCTATCTCGCGATGCTGACGCTCGCGTTCGCACAGATCGTGTGGTCGGTGGTGTTCCAGTGGGACGACGTGACGGGCGGCAGCAACGGCATTCTCGGTTTGTGGCCGTCGAACTGGTTGTCCTCGCCGGTGGCTTATTACTATCTGACGCTCGCGTGCGCGGTGCTCGGCGTGTGGCTGCTGCGCAAGATGCTGTTCTCGCCGCTGGGTTACGCGATGCGGGCGTCGCGCGATTCGGTGTTGCGCGCGGAGGCGATCGGCATCGACGTGAAGCGCGTGCAGTGGGCGGCCTTCGTGATCGCGTCGCTGTTTTGCGGGCTGGCCGGGTCGCTCTATGCGTTCTCCAAGGGGACGATTTCACCGGAGGTGATCAGCGTGAGCCGTTCCGTGGACGGCCTCGTGATGGTGCTGCTCGGCGGCTTGCAGACGCTGACCGGGCCGATCGTCGGCGCGGCGGTGTTCACGTGGCTGCAAGACACGGTCGCGCGGCAAACCGACTATTGGCAGGCGCTGCTGGGCTTGACGATCCTGCTGCTGGTGATCGCGTTTCCGCAAGGCATCGTCGGTTTCATTCGCGAGCGTTTCGGCGACGACAACCTCGACCAGGCCGAAGCGAACGCCGCGCCGCCTTCGCGGCGCGCGGCGATCAAGGAGGGGCTATGAGCTTGCTGCGTGTCTCCGGCCTCTCCAGGTCGTTCGGCGGCCTGAAAGCGGTCGACGACGTGTCCTTCGATCTCGAAGCCGGTCAACTGCTGGCGCTGCTCGGCCCGAACGGCGCGGGCAAGTCGACCTGCTTCAACATGGTCAACGGCCAGTTGCAACCGTCGTCCGGCTCGATTCGCCTGAACGATCATGAACTGGTCGGCATGCGGCCGCGCGATATCTGGCGGCTGGGCGTCGGCCGCACGTTCCAGATCGCCGCGACCTTCAATTCGATGACCGTGCTTGAAAACGTGCAGATGGCGCTGGTGTCGCGCGAACGCAAGACGTTCGGCTTGTGGAAACCCGCGGGCTCGCGCTACGCCGATGAAGCGCTCGCGCTGCTCGAACAGGTCGGCATGGCCGCCGACGCGAACCGCGCGTGCGGCGTGCTCGCGTACGGCGACGTGAAACGCGTCGAACTCGCCATTGCGCTCGCCAACCGTCCCAAGCTGTTGCTGATGGACGAACCCACCGCCGGCATGGCGCCGAAGGAACGCAACGAGTTGATGGCGCTCACCAAGCGTCTCGTCACCGAGCACAAGATCGGCGTGCTCTTCACCGAGCACAGCATGGACGTAGTGTTCGCCTACGCCGATCGCATGATCGTGCTCGCGCGCGGCAAGCTGATCGCCGAGGGCGACGCCGAGACGATCCGCAACGATGCACGCGTGCAGGAAGTGTATTTCGGCACCGGCAAGACCTTCCAGCCGCATGCGCCGCTGCACGAAGCGGCGGCGGGCGAGCAAGGACGAGGAGCGCTGCAATGAGCGAGCCGATGCTGAAAGTCGCCGGCCTCAACGCGTTCTATGGCCGCGCGCACATTCTGTTCGACGTCGGGCTCGAAGTCGGGCGCGGCGAAGTGGTGGCGCTGATGGGCCGCAACGGTGCGGGCAAATCCACGACGATGAAAGCCGTGATGGGTTTGCTGCCGCGCCGTCAGGGCGAGGTGCATTTCCGCGGACAGAACATCGCGGCGCTGCCGTCGTACAAGATCGCCCGCATGGGCATGGGCTTCGTTCCCGAAGACCGCCGCGTGTTCGCGGACTTGACGGTGATGGAGAACCTCGACACCGGCCGTCAGCCGCCGCGCGAAGGCGCGCCGCAATGGACGCCGGAAAAACTCTTCCGCCTCTTTCCGAATCTGGGCGAAATGCCGAAACGCCCCGGCGGCCAGATGAGCGGCGGCGAGCAGCAGATGCTCACCGTGTCGCGCACGCTGATGGGCAATCCGTATCTGGTGTTGCTCGACGAACCGTCGGAGGGCGTCGCGCCCGTGATCGTCGAACAGATGGCGAACATGATTCTCGAACTCAAGCGCGAAGGGCTGTCGATTCTGTTGTCGGAACAGAACCTGCATTTCGCGGAACTGGTGAGCGACCGCGCGTATGTGCTCGAAAAAGGGCAGATCCGTTTCAGCGGCACGATCGCCGAACTCACGAAGAACGAAACCGTCAGGCGCGCTTATCTGAGCGTGTGATTGCGTCGGCACGCGGAAATTGCGAAAGGAGAAGCAGATGGCAGCAGAGACGTTGACAGGCTTGTCGGGCAAGGTCGCGATAACGAACATCGGGCTGCTGTTATCCGGCGACATCGATCAGCCGATTCTCGACGCGAATACGCTCGTGATCGACGACGGCGTGATCGTCGCGATCGGCATGGAAAAGGACTGCGATCTGGAAGGCGCGCGCACCACGGTCGATTGCAAGGGCACGACTGTCGCCCCCGGTCTGATCGACTCGCACGTGCATCCGGTATTCGGCGACTGGACGCCGCGCCAGAATCAGATGGGCTGGATCGAATCGAATCTGAACGGCGGCGTCACCACGATGATCTCCGCCGGCGAGGTGCATTTGCCCGGCCGCCCCAAGGACGTGCTCGGCGTGAAGGCGCTGGCGATCACCGCGCAACGCTCGTTCGAGGGAATGCGCGGCGCGGGCGTCGGCGGCGGCGTGAAGGTGATGGCCGGCGCGCCGGTGATCGAGAAGGGCATGGTCGAAGAGGACTTCAAGGAACTCTCGGAAGCGGGCGTGAAGCTGCTCGGCGAAGTCGGCCTCGGCAGCGTGAAGGGCGGCGAGGAAGCCGCGCAAATGGTGGCGTGGGCGCGCAAATACGGCATTCAAAGCACGATTCACACGGGCGGTCCGTCGATTCCCGGCTCCGGGCTGATCGACCGCGACGTGGTGCTTGCCGCCGACGCCGACGTGATCGGCCATATCAACGGCGGCCATACGTCGCTTTCCTATCGGCACGTGTGCGACTTGTGCGAGCAATCGAGCCGCGCGCTGGAAATCGTCCACAACGGCAACGAGCGAATCGCGTTGCTCACCGCGCGTCACGCGATCGAACTGAAATGCCCGCACCGGATCATTCTCGGCACCGACAGCCCCGCGGGTTCCGGCGTGCAACCGCTCGGCATTCTGCGGATGATCGCGTTGATTTCGAGCCTCGCCGATATTCCCGCTGAAATCGCCTTCTGCTTCGCAACCGGCAACACCGCGCGGCAACGCAATCTGCGTCAGGGTTTGATCGAAGTGGGCCGTCCCGCCGACCTCGTGTTCATGGATCGCGCGCAGCACACCGCGGCGGATACGCTGCTCGAAAGCGTGCGACTCGGCGATATTCCAGGCGTGGGCATGGTGATGATCGACGGTCTGATCCGTTGCCGGCGCAGCCGCAACACGCCGCCGGCGACCGAAGTGCCGGTCGTGCTTTGAACGCGCGCCGCGCTTCATGAACCGCCCGGCACCGCTTACGCTGAAGGTGAACGGCGCGACGCATCTCGTCAGCGCCGCCGCCGACACGCCGTTGCTTTATCTACTGCGTAACGATCTCGCGCTCAATGGTCCGAAATTCGGTTGCGGTCTCGGCGAATGCGGCGCATGCACAGTCTTGCTCGACGGCGTGCCGACGCGTTCATGCGTGACGACCGCGAAGGTCGCGCTAGGCCGCGAAATCACCACGCTCGAAGGGCTCGGCACGCGCACCGCGCCGCATCCGGTACAGCAGGCGTTCATCGAGGAACAGGCCGCGCAGTGCGGCTATTGCCTGAACGGCATGATCATGACGGCCAAGGCGCTGCTCGATCGCGATCCGCATCCGGGTGTCGAGACGATTCGGCGCGAGTTGTCGCGCAATCTGTGCCGTTGCGGCACGCATGTCGAGATCGTGCGCGCGGTGCAGCGCGCCGCTGAACTGCTCGCCGCGCAACCGGCCGCGACGGCCGCGCAGCAGGGAACGCACGAGGGAGCGCGCGCATGACGGGGCCGGACTTCAGCGTCGATCGACGCGCCGCGCCGCCGTCGCGCCGGCAGCTTTACGACGCGCGGAACGTGCTGATCGTCACGCGGCCCGCGCAAGCGCCGGTAAAGCCCGCGATCGGTCAGCCGGGCTCGCGCTCGTCGTTCGTGCCGACCGAGGCGGACATGTTTCTCGTGGTGCGCGACGACGGCAGCGTGGTCGCGTTCAACGGTCACGTGGATCTCGGCACCGGCATCGGCACGGCGCTCGCGCAGATCGTCGCGGAAGAACTGGATGTGCCCTTGACGCGCGTTTCGATCGTGCTCGGCCATACCGGCGAAGCGCCGAATCAGGGGCCGACGATTGCGAGCGCGACGATTCAGATTTCAGCGGTGCCTTTGCGGCACGCGGCGGCCCAGGCGCGGCAGTATCTCCTGGCGGAAGCGGCGGCGCGTCTGCATGTCACGGCGGAGCAACTCGACGTGCGCGACGGCGTGGTCTTTCCGCGCGGCGGCGATGCGGCCACAGGCATCGGCTACGGCGAACTGATCGCCGGGCGGCGCGTGGAACTGAAGCTCGCCACCGATGCGCCGTTGAAATCGCCGGATGCGTACAAGATCGTCGGCAAGAGCGCGCCGCGTGTCGATATTCCCGCCAAGGCAACCGGAGAATTGAGCTTCGTGCATGACGTGCGCGTGCCCGGCATGCTGCACGGCCGTGTGGTGAGGCCGCCCTATGCGGGCATCGCGCAGGGCGAGTTGATCGGCAATAGCCTACTGCATGTCGATGAAAACTCGGTCAGCGATTTGCCGGGCATCGTCAAGGTGGTGGTGATTCGCGATTTCGTCGGCATCGTGGCGGAGCGCGAGGAAGTCGCCCAGCAGGCAGCGAAGCGGCTCGACGTGCGGTGGAAAACGGTGCAGGCTTTGCCGCCGCTCGAAACCAGCGCGGAAGTGGAAGCCGCGTTGCGCGCCAATCCGGCGAAGCGCCGCGATCTGGTGATCGAGGGCGAGGTGGACGCGGCGCTGGCGCGAGACCCCGCGCGGACGCTCGAAAGCACGTACGTATGGCCGTTTCAGATGCATGCGTCGATTGGACCGTCGTGCGCGGTCGCCGATTACCGCGAGGGCAAGTTGAAGGTGTGGTCGGGCACGCAGAATCCGCATTCGCTGCGCGCCGATCTCGCGTTGCTGATGTCGATGGACGAAGCGCGGATCGACATCGTGCGTATGGACGCGGCGGGCTGCTACGGCCGCAATTGCGCGGACGATGTCGCCGCCGACGCCGCGCTGCTTTCACGCGCGACCGGTAGCCCGGTGCGCGTGCAACTGTCGCGCGAGGACGAGCATGCGTGGGAACCGAAGGGCGCCGCGCAACTCATGGACGTGCGCGGCGCTTTAGGCGCGGAAGGCGAATTGGCGGCGTATGACTTCGCGACGCGTTATCCGTCGAACGATGCGCCCACGTTGGCGCTGCTGCTCACCGGCGCGATCTCGGCGGAACCGCAGGTGTTCGAAATGGGCGACCGCACGGCGGTGCCGCCGTATGACTATCGCGCGATGCGCATCGTTTGCGACGACACCCCGCCGATCGTGCGGGCGTCGTGGCTAAGAGGCGTGTCGGCGGTGCCGAACACTTTCGCGCATGAATCGTTCATCGACGAACTCGCGGCGCAGGCGGGCGTCGATCCGATCGAGTTTCGTCTGAGGCATCTGAGCGATCCGCGCGCGATCGATCTGGTCAAGGCGGTGGCCGAAAAAGCCGGCTGGGAACCGCGCAACGTCGCGTTGAAAGAGGCGCGGGAACAAGGCGACATCGCGCGCGGCCGGGGCTTCGCTTACGCCCGTTATGTGCACAGCAAGTTTCCGGGCTTCGGCGCGGCGTGGTCCGCGTGGGTCGCGGACGTCGAAGTGAATCGCAAGAGCGGCGAACTCGCCGTGACGCGCGTGGTGGTCGGCCAGGACACCGGCACGATGATCAATCCGGACGGCGTGCGCCATCAGATACACGGCAACGTGATTCAGGCGACCAGCCGCGCGTTGAAGGAGCGCGTGACCTTCGGCGAAAACGCGGTGACGAGCCAGGAGTGGGGCGCGTATCCGATTCTGACGTTCCGTGAAGTGCCGGTCATCGATGTGGTGATGATGCCGCGCCACGGCGAGCCGCCGATGGGCGCCGGCGAATCGGCGTCGCTGCCCGGCGCGGCGGCGATCGCGAATGCGCTCTACGACGCGACAGGTGTGCGCTTTCGCCGGCCGCCATTCACGCCGGAAACGATCCGTGCCGCGCTCGCCGATGCGCAAGCCGAGGAAGCGGCGGCGCGCAAGAAAAAGCGCTGGCGTCTGGGTTTTTTCGGCGCGTTCGCGGCGGGCGCGGCCGGCTGGCTCGGCGCATTGACGCTTGCGCCGCAAGCCATTGCGCCGATCACGCCGCCCCTCGCGAGCGCCTTTTCGCCGGAACGGGTGGCGCGCGGCAAACTGCTGGCGTCGCTCGGCAATTGCGCCGTTTGCCATACCGCGCGCAACGGCGTGCCGAACGCGGGCGGCAAGCCGCTCGATACGCCGTTCGGCATCGTCTACAGCACCAACATCACGCCCGATGCGCAAACCGGCATCGGCACATGGTCGCTCGACGCATTCGTGCGGGCGATGCGGCAAGGCATCAGCCGCGACGGGCATCACTTGTATCCCGCGTTCCCGTACACGTCGTTCAGGAACACCTCCGACGACGATCTCAAAGCGCTCTACGCGTACCTGATGGCGCAAACGCCGGTGCGTTCGCGTCCGCCGGAAACCAGGCTCGTGTTTCCGTTCAGCGTGCGTCCGCTGATGGCCGCATGGAACGGGCTCTTTCTCGAGCGCACGGCGTTCACCGCCGACGCGACGCAAAGCGCGCAATGGAATCGCGGCGCGTATCTGGTGAACGGGCTCGGCCATTGCGGCGCGTGCCACACGCCGCGCAACGCATTCGGCGCCGAGAAAACCGGCGCGGCTTTCATGGGCGGCGGCCTGGCGGAAGGGTGGGAAGCGCCTGCCTTGTCGACGCTTTCCAACGCGCCCGTGCCCTGGAGCGAGGACGAATTGTTCAGCTATTTGCGGCAGGGTCACGCGCCGCTGCATGGCGTCGCGGCGGGGCCGATGGCGCCGGTCGTCGGCGAACTCGCGGCGTTGCCGGATAGCGATATTCGCGCGATGGCCGCGTACCTCGCGTCGCTCAATCCATTGCAAGCGAATGCCGATCCGGCGGCGCTCGCGCGTCAGTACGAACAGGCGAGCGCGATCACGGGCACACCGTCGGGCCTCGGCGCGCGGCTTTTCGACGGCGCGTGCGCGGCCTGTCATCACACCGGCAGCGGGCCGCAATTGTTCGGCGCGCATCCCTCGCTCGCGCTCAACACGAACCTGCACAGCGCGACGCCTGACAACCTGATTCGCGTGATTCTCGACGGCATCGGCTCGCCTGCGCGTCCTGAACTCGGTACGATGCCGGCTTACCGCGACAGTTTCAACGACGCCCAGATCGCCGAACTCGTCACGTATCTGCGTCAGCAGTTCGCCGGCGGCAAGCCCGCCTGGCAGAACGTGACGGCGAGCGTCGCCCGGATTCGCGCGACGCCGCGGGCAGAGTGAACCGAGTGAAGCATTGGCCGCATCGAGCGCCGGATAACAACGACCCGCATTCCCGCAATCCCTTTGATCACGGAGAAACGCATGACCACGCGCGCAGGATGGATGTCCCGCCTCACGATATCGACGGTGTTGTCGCTCGCCGCGTTGGGCGCGAGCGCCCAGCAGACCATCAAGATCGGCGAGATCAACAGCTACAAGGCGCAGCCCGCCTTTCTCGGGCCTTACAAGAACGGCTGGAATCTGGCGCTGGAACAGGTGAATGCGGCGGGCGGCGTGCTCGGCAAGCAGCTCGAAGTGGTCTCGCGCGACGACAACGGCAACCCCGGCGATACGATCCGCGTCGCGCAGGAGTTGATCGCACGCGAGCAGGTGCAATTGCTGTTCGGCGGTTTCCTGTCGAACACCGGCCTCGCGCTTACCGACTTCGCGAAGCAGAAGAAGATTTTCTTCCTCGCCGCCGAGCCGCTGACCGACAAGATCGTGTGGGCCGATGGCAATAAATACACGTACCGTTTGCGTCCTTCCACGTATATGCAGGTGGCGATGCTGGTGCCGGAGGCGGTCAAGCTGAAGAAGAAGCGCTGGGCGCTGGTGTATCCGAACTACGAGTACGGGCAATCGGCGGTGGCGACGTTCAAGAAGCTGCTGACGGCCGCGCAACCGGACGTGCAGTTCGTCGCGGAACAGGCCACGCCGCTCGGCAGCGTCGACGCGGGCGCGGTGAGCCAGGCGATCGCCGATGCGAAGCCCGATGCGATCTTCAACGTGCTGTTCGGCGCCGATCTCGGCAAGTTCGTGCGCGAAGGCAATACGCGCGGTTTGTTCAAGGACCGCAGCGTGGTGTCGCTGCTGACCGGCGAACCCGATTACCTCGACCCGTTGGGTGCGGAAGCGCCGAGCGGCTGGATCGTGACCGGCTACCCGTGGTATTCGATCGATACGCCGGCCAACAAGAAGTTCGTCGATGCGTATCAGGCCAGGTATCACGATTATCCGCGGCTCGGCTCGGTCGTCGGTTATTCGGCGCTGATGTCGCTCGCGGCCGGCATCAGGAAGGCGGGTTCGGTCGATTCGGACAAGCTCGCGGCCGCATTCAAGGGACTCGGCGTGGAGACGCCGTTCGGGCCGGTCACGTTTCGCGCGCAGGACAATCAGTCGACGATGGGCGCTTATGTCGGCGTGACGGGTTTGAAGGACGGCAAGGGGGTGATGACTTCGTATCGTTATATCGACGGCGCGAGCGTTCAGCCGTCGGATGCCGAGGTGAAGAAGCTGCGGGCCGCGGAGTAGGGTGGGTTGTGCGTAGGCCCGCCGCGGCGGCCAGCGAGCGCTGCGGGCCTACGGAGAAATGCGGCGCGGACCAAAAGACCAAAAGACCAAAAGACCAAAAGACCAAAAGACCAAAAGACCAAAAGACCAAAAGACCAAAAGACCAAAAGACCAAAAGGCCAGCAAGCCTATTCCTCCGCGTCGTGCTCGATCACGAACCGCCTCAGATAAGCCAGCACGGCAGCCTCGACGGCGCGATGATCCGCGGTGCTCTTCGAGCCCGCGTTCTCCTCGTCGCCGAACAGCGAGGAGGGCGCGTCATGCACGTCCACTTCCTGGCCTTCGCGAAACACGCGAATCTCATGAACGTCTTCGGCGTATTCGGCGATCCAGTGCACGCCTTCGATATGCACGCCTGCGCGAACGGTGGGTATCTTCATGGGCGTCTCCAGGCGGGTCGGACCACGGCGCCAACCCTCGCCATTACCATACGCCGTCCACGTGAGCGGCGCGAGTCCCGCAGCCGATTTCGTGACGTGGTTCGGTTGTCGGTTCGGTTGTCGACCCCCGGCACGGGTGTTGCTGCATGACAGAGGCCCACAGCCAACTGGAGGACTGTCATGCCCGAAAAGAAAACCATCAAGCGTGCCGAAGCCGATAAACGCGCCGGCAAGGCACCCAGCACTCAGGCCGGTGAGTTCGTCAAGGAACAGGTCGACAAGGTGCGCGCCGGCAAGCACGGCGTCAAATCGGCCAAGCAGGCCATTGCGATTGGTTTGTCGGAAGCGCGCCGCGCGGGTGTCGCGCTGAAGCCGCCGAAGAAGGGCACCACGAGCGAGGCCACCCGCAAGAAAGCGGAGAAGGACAGCGCCGCCGGCCAGCACAAGAGCACGGCGAAGAAGAGCGCCAGCACCGAAACGAGGGCCAAGCGCTCACGCGTCTCGGAGAGTGTGCTCAAGCGTGAAAGCGGCGCGGGCGCGTCGCACGCGGCGATGTCGAAACAGGCCAAATCGGCTGCGGCCAAACGTCCGGCGGCCAGCCGGTCGGCCGCGGCAAAGAAGGCCGCTGCCACGAAGGGTGCCGCGGGACGTTCCGCAGCCGCCAAAAAAGCCGCGCGGACAAGGGCTGCACGCGCGCATCACTAGCTCACGGCGTAGCGCCCGGCGAGCGTGTGCTTCACAAACGGCGCGGCGGCGCGCAGCGCATGGAGCCGCGCCGCCGCCGCCGTTCAAGCGATTTACTGCACCGTCGCCAGCACGTCGCCCACGGTCTTGAAGAGGTGGGCGATCTGTTCTTCATCGATGATGAGCGGCGGCGAGAACGCGAGAATGTCGCCGGTAAAGCGCACCAGCACACCCGCCTCGAAGCACTTGACGAACGCCTCGTAAGCGCGCGCGCCCGGCGCGCCGTCGCGCGGTTCGAGTTCGACGCCCGCGATCATGCCGAGGTTGCGAACGTCCTTCACGTGCTTCGCGCCGCGCAGCGAGTGCGCGGCGGCTTCGAACGTCGGCGCGAGCGACGTGGCGCGCTCGAACAGACCTTCACGGCGATACAGGTCGAGCGTGGCGACCGCGGCGGCAGCCGCTGCCGGATGCGCCGAATACGTGTAGCCGTGGAACAGTTCGATCGCGCCTTGCGCGCCGCTGTTGACGATCGTGTCGTGGATCGTGCGGCTTGCCGCCACCGCGCCCATCGGAATCGCGGCGTTGTTGATGGCCTTCGCCATCGTGATCAGGTCGGGCGTCACGCCGAAATATTCGCTCGCCGTCGCTTTGCCGACGCGGCCGAAACCGGTGATCACTTCGTCGAAAATCAGCAGGATGCCGTGCTTCGTGCAAATCTCGCGCAGCTTCTGCAGATAGCCTTGCGGCGGAATCAGCACGCCCGTGGAACCGGCCACCGGTTCCACGATCACGGCCGCAATCGTCGACGCATCGTGCAGCGTGACGATGCGCTCCAGGTCCTCGGCCAGATGCGCGCCCCAGGCGGGCTGGCCCTTCGAGAACGCGTTGTGTTCGAGGTTGTGCGTGTGCGGCAGATGATCGACCGCCGGCAGCAGCGCGCCGGAAAAGGTCTTGCGGTTCGGCGCGATGCCGCCGACCGAAATGCCGCCGAAGCCCACGCCGTGATAGCCGCGCTCGCGGCCGATCAGACGCGTGCGCTGGCCTTCGCCGCGCGAACGGTGGTATGCGAGCGCGATTTTCAGCGCGGTGTCGACCGATTCGGAACCCGAGTTCGTGAAGAAGATGCGGTCGAGGCCTTGCGGCATCAGTTCGGCGACTTTCGTGGCGGCTTCGAACGCGAGCGGGTGGCCCATCTGGAACGTCGGCGCGAAGTCCATGGTGGACAGTTGCCGCGTGATCGCGGCGACGATCTCGTCGCGGCCGTGGCCGGCGTTCACGCACCATAGACCCGCGCAGCCGTCGAGCACCTCGCGCCCGTCGGTGCTGCGGTAGTACATGCCCTTGGCCGATTCCAGCAGGCGCGGCGCGGCCTTGAACTGGCGGTTCGCCGTGAAGGGCATCCAGAAAGACGACAGGTCGTCGATGACGGGGCGCGAAGTCATGGGTTTCTCCTCGAAGTGGTCCCCCAAGGCGACTTCCTTTGGGGCGTTGCGAAACTGTAGCGTCCGCGGTTTAATGGCGGCATAAACAGTTGACGCAGTGTGACGCTAACTGTGTTGGTGGATCTGTGCGAACTGTGTCGATGAATCGCCTTCGTCTCGCACCTTGTCACGCTAAATCGGCCGCCGCCAGGCTCCTGATCCCGACCATGATCGAACTACAACTTGAGCGCGACCGGCGCGCCGCTCCCACGCTCGTCGAGCAGGTCGTGCAGGGTTTCGCGAGCGCGATCGAGGCGCAATCGCTGCGCGCGGGCGCGTTGCTGCCGTCGGTGCGTCAGTTGGCGCACAGCCACGAACTGAGCACCTTCACCGTCACCGAGGCTTACAACCGTCTCGTTTCGATGGGTTTGGTGGTCGCGCGGCGCGGCTCCGGCTATCGCGTGGCGGCGCGCTCGCAATCCACGCGGGTGGCCGCCACCGACTGGCAGCCGCCGAGCCTCACCGCGACCTGGCTGCTCTCGGACGTATTCGCCGACCATTCGGTGCCGATCAAGGCGGGCGGCGGCTGGCTGCCGAACGAATGGATCAACGAGACCGGTTTGCAGCACGCGCTGCGCGCCATGAGCCGGGTGCCGGCGGCGCGTCTGGGCGATTACGGGCATCCGTACGGCTTCGCGCCGTTGCGCGAGCGGATCGCCGAACAACTCGACCGCCGCGGCTTGCCCGTCGATGTTTCCAACGTGCTGCTCACGCAAGGCGCGACACAAGGGCTCGACCTGATCGTCCGCACGTTGCTGCGCGCGGGCGACGCGGTGATCGTCGAAGATCCGGGCTATTGCAATCTGCTGCAGATTCTCAAGCTGGCGGGGCTGGTCGTGCATGGCGTGCCGCGCACGCCGGCCGGCGTCGATACGGACGTGCTCGAAGCGCTGGTCGCGCAGCACAAGCCGAAGGCGATCTTCGTCAACACCACCTTGCAGAATCCGACGGGCGCGACGTTCGGCATGTCGGCGGCGTTCCGCCTGCTGCAAATCGCCGAGCGTCAGCGCATGTGGGTGATCGAGGACGACGTGAGCCGCGAGCTTGCACCCTCCGGCGCGCCCTTGTTCGCCGCGATGGAAGGCTTGCAGCGCGTGCTGTACGTGGGCGGCTTTTCGAAGACGGTGACGCCGGGGCTGCGCTGCGGCTACGTGGTCGCCGAGCGCGCGGTGCTGCGCGAACTGGCGCGCACGAAGATGGCGGTGGGCTTGACGTCGTCGGAGGCGATCGAGCGGATCGTCGACAAGGTGCTGCTGGAAGGGCGCTACGCGCGTCACGTGGAAGCGGTGAACGAGCGGCTCAAGCTGGCGCACGCGACGGTGGAGGAGCGGCTCGATTCGCTCGGGCTCGACGTGTTTCACCGGCCGCGCGCCGGCCTGTTCCTGTGGGCGCGCCTGCCGATCGACGCCGGGCGCGCCGGCGAAGTGGCGACCGCCGCGCTCGCGCATGGCATCTGGCTCGCGCCCGGTTCCTATTTCCGTCCCGACGACGCCCCGAGCGCCTGGTTCCGCTTCAACGCGCCGTACTCGACCGACGACGCGCTATGGCGGTTCATCGAACGAGTCGGGCAGGGCGCGCTCTAGCCGCGCTCAGGCGCTCACGCGTCCAGGCCGACGAGCTTCAGCGCGATCGGATACAGCGAGAACACCAGCAGCAGCGCCATCGCCACATTGAAGACGCGCAGGCGCTTCGGGTCCGACAGCACGCGCCGCATCGCGGTGCCGAAGCCCGCCCACAGGCAGATGCACGGAAAGCCGATCACGTAGAAGATCGCCGCCATGGCGACGGCGTTCATGCTGGTGCTCGCGCTGAGGTGGATCGTCGTGGCGGCGGTCAGCACCATCATCCATGCCTTCGGGTTGACCCACTGGAAGGCGATGGCTTCATGGAATTTCATCGGCCGGCGTTCGCCGTTCTTCACCTTCAATTCGCCCGACGTGCCGATTTTCCACGCCAGGTACAGCAGATAGACGACGCTCGCGACCTCCAGCACCGTGTACAGCACCGGGAAATGAACGAAGGCTTCGCCGAGGCCGATTCCGACCGACAGCATCAACAGCACGACGCCCACGCTAATGCCGGACACATGCGGCAGCGTGCGGCGAAAACCGAAGTTGACGCCCGAGGCCAGCAACATGGTGTTGTTCGGGCCGGGCGTGATGCTGGTGACGAGCGCGAACAGAATGCCGGCGGGCAGCGCGCTGAAGCTAAGGTACGACATGGGCGTCTCCGAATCGGTCGATGAGGCTTTCGAGCATTCTAGCGAGACAGCCCGGTACAGTACCTATACGGTTTGTGAGATGGTGTCCGGTACGATGAAGCGGGGCACGCGGCTCATGGCGCCGTGCCGTCGCCCTGTTTTTTATGCTGCGACGCCATCCGCTCCTGCTGCGCGGGCGGCACCGGGTCATAGTGACTGAACTGGATGCTATAGCTGCCGTGCCCGCCGGCGATGGCGTTCAGGCGCGACTGATAGTCGTTGAGTTCGGACAAGGGCACCTGCCCCGATACCACCACCGCGTTGCCGGCGGCCGCGCGCGTGCCATGCACCTGCCCGCGCTTGGCGGACAGGTCGCCGATGATGTCGCCCATCGCGGCTTCCGGCGTCGTCACCTCGATGCCCACGATCGGCTCCAGCAGAATGGGCTGAGCCTTCAGCACCGCATCGACGAAGGCCTTGCGCCCGGCGGCGACGAAGGCCACCTCCTTGGAGTCGACGGAATGGCTCTTGCCGTCGAACACGGTGACGCGCACGTCCTGCATCGGAAAGCCGGCAAGCGGTCCGCTCTCGATAACCTGCTGGATGCCTTTTTCCACGGCGGGCATGAATTGCCCGGGAATGGCGCCGCCCTTGACGGCGTCGACGAACTCGAACCCCGCGCCGCGCGGCAACGGCTCGACGCGCAGCATCACTTCGCCGAATTGCCCGGCGCCGCCGGTTTGCTTCTTGTGGCGATGATGCCCCTCGGCCCCGCCGCCGATGGTTTCCCGATAGGCGATCTTCGGCGGCCGCGTGACGACGTCAAGCTTGTATTGGTCGGATAGCCGCTCCAGCATGAGGCGCAGGTGCAGTTCGCCCAGACCTCGCACCACCGTTTCGTTGGTGCCGACCGGGTGCTCGATGCGCAGGCATGGGTCTTCCGCGCTGAGCTTTTGCAGAACCTCCCAGAGGCGCTGCTCGTTGCCGCGCCGCGCGGGCTCGATCGCCAAACCGTAGATGGACGTGGGGAAGTCGAGCGGGGTCAGGTGGATGTCGCCGTCCTCGGGGGCGTCGTGCAGCACGGCGTCGAAGCCGATCTCGTCGACCTTGGCCGTCGCGCAGATATCGCCGGGGCCGGCCTGCGTGACCTCCACGTGTTCCTTGCCTTGCAGCAGCATCAGATGGGCGACCTTGAACGGCTGGCGTCCATCGCCGATATAAAGTTGGCTGTCGCGCCTGACCGTGCCCTGATGGATGCGAAACACGGCCATCTTGCCGATGTAGGGGTCCATCACGATCTTGAAGGCGTGCGCCAGGACGTGCTTGTCGGCGACCGGTTCCGCGCGCACGACTTGCCGGCGTTCACCGGCGTCGCGGTAGAAGAGCGGCGGGTTGCCTTCCAGCGGATTGGGCAGCAGCCGGACGAACAGGTCGAGCAATTCCGCGACGCCCGCGCCGTTGGCCGCCGACGTGAAGCAGATCGGCACCAGATGTCCTTCGCGCAGCGCCCGCTCGAAGGGCTCGTGCAACTGTTCGGGGC
This sequence comes from Paraburkholderia sp. 22099, assembly GCF_052045835.1. Taxonomy (NCBI): domain Bacteria; kingdom Pseudomonadati; phylum Pseudomonadota; class Betaproteobacteria; order Burkholderiales; family Burkholderiaceae; genus Paraburkholderia; species Paraburkholderia sp. 22099. The sequence continues at coordinate 173,779 of NZ_JBQEPU010000008.1, forward strand.
TGATCGCCTCGCCTTGTTCGAGGTAAAGCTCCATCAGGGCGGGGTCGATCTCGATCACCTGATCGATCAGCGCATTGTGCGCAGCCGCAACCGACAGAAAATCTGCGTCGCCGGCCGGGTTGAAAAAGCAGTCCACCACCTGGCGACCGTTCTGCGCCGGCAGGTTGATGGGCAGGCAACCCGTGCCGAACGTCTGCTGGATTTGCGCGAGGAGCGCCGGAAGATCGACCTTTTCTCCGTCGATGCCGTTCACGATGAGCATCCGGCACAGCTTGCGTTCCTGCGCCCACGCCATCATGCGCAGGGTGGTCATTTCAATGCCGGTCTGCGCATTGATGACGACGGCGGCCGTTTCCACGGCGGGCAGCGCGCTGATCGACAGACCGCAGAAATCCGGATAGCCGGGGGTGTCCAGCAGATAGACGCGCGTGTCGCGGTAGTCGAGGTGGACGACGGCGGAGTTCAGCGAGTGCTGATATTTGCGTTCGAGCGGGTCGAAATCGCAGACCGTGGTGCCGCGCTCCACGCTGCCGGGCGCATGGATCGCGCCGCCCTGGTGGAGCAGGGCTTCGACAAGCGAGGTCTTGCCGCATCCGGCATGCCCGACCAGGGCGATCGTGCGAATGGCGTCGGGGCTGTAATGCATGGCCGCCCTCGTCCGGTAGTGGATGTCGGGCCATTATTGGCGAAAACCGGCCCGCATGCCATACGGGATAATCGCGCACGATCGTTTCCGTCCGCATGTTTTTCACATGCGCGCGAAAGCGACCTATCCTTTAGAAGTCTCGCGCAATCATCTTCCGTTCCCTTCGTTTTCAAAGGAGGTGCGTCATGTCCATGTCCGCGACTCTCCAGGACTGTCTGCGCAACAAGGGTTCCCGGTACGAAATCGTGCACCATCCGTACAGCCATTCCAGCGTTGAAACCGCGGCGGCGGCGCATATTCCCGGCGACCGTCTCGTCAAGACCGTGCTGCTCGAAGACGAGCACGGCTATGTGGCGGCGGTGCTGCCATCGACCTACGCCGTGCGGCTCTCCGAACTGTGGGCGCAGACCGGACGCCGTCTCGTGTTGGCGAAAGAGGTCGATCTGCGGGAGCTATTCAAGGATTGCGACGCGGGTGCGCTCCCGCCGGTATGCGCGGCCTATGGCATGCCGACCTTTCTCGACGAGAGCCTCGCGCGGCAGCCGGACGTCTATTTCGAAGCCGGCGATCATGAAGAGCTGATTCACATGGACACGGATCAGTTTCTGGATTTGATGGATCAGGCCGAACGGGCGCGTTTCGCGCGTCGCATGCAAGGCATGCCGATGTGAACTGTGGGTGCGGGATGCCGAGAGACTTACACAGTGCGGGCTTTGCGCTACGTGCGCTACCTGCGTTGGCGGGGTGGAACTGCGCGCCAGCTCAGCAGCACTGCCAGCGCGAACACCACGTATAAGAGCGTCAACATCCAGACCGGCACGTCGTAGTAGAGCAGGCGGCTCACCCAGCGCTGGATGAAGCCTTGCGTGCCGACCGAGCCGCCGCGCAGCCAGTCTTCCAGCGCGGTCAACGGACAGACCACACCGACTAGCGACAAGATCGCCACCAGGCCGATCGCGAACAGATGCGCGAGCCGGAACAGCCGGTGGCGCACCCATTGCCAATCGAGGAGCGAGCCGACCCAGATCGCCGCGAGTCCGCCCACGATAAAAAGCGCAATTAGCGCATGCATCACGAGTACCGCATCGGCGAGCCAGATCATGATGTCCTCGCATCATCCACGGTCAACTGTAGACTGAAATTCGCACTGTATCGACGTTGCCGCATCGACCCGGCCGAGTTCGATGCACGGTGGCATCCCCCTTCCCACAAGCGCCTGCGCCGCACCTTCCGGCGACCCGGCGACGAGTCCATTGCGTCCCGCGCTATCGCTCCTGCCCCGTCTCGACCGGCGCGAAGTACCTGTGCCGGACATTGAGCCCTCTCCCACGAGCTTGCCTCTGGTTGCGAACTCACGCCTGAGTTGCCGCTGCGCGTAAACCCCCAGCCCATTCACCTTGCATGTGTATTTTGGCAAACGTATATTTCTATACACCATCAACTATCTCTATGAGATAACAAATGAACGAAGACATTCTTGTTTCGAGCCACGGGCGCGTCGCCGTCATCACGTTGAACCGTCCCGCCAGCCTCAATGCCTGGACTACCGCGATGCGCGAAATGATCATCGACGCGTTGCAGCGTTTCGACGCGGACAGCGATGTGGCCGCGATCGTCATGACCGGCGCCGGCGACCGCGCGTTTTCGGCGGGACAGGATCTGTCGGAGGCGCACGACTTCGACGGCGAGCGCGCGGTGGCGTGGGTCAAGGAGTGGGAGCGCTACTACGCGGTGCTGCGCGGCTTGAAGAAGCCGCTCGTCATGGCGTTGAACGGTACGGCCGCCGGCTCGGCCTTTCAGGTTGCGTTGCTCGGCGATATTCGCGTCGGCCATCCGGGCGTGCGCATGGGTCAGCCCGAGATCAACGCGGGCATTGCGAGCACTACCGGGCCGTGGATCATGAGCGAAATGCTCGGCATGTCGCGCACGATCGAATTGACGCTGACGGGCCGCCTGATGGATGCCGACGAATGTCACCGCATCGGGCTGATTCATCACATCGTGCCGGCAGACCAGGTGTTCGCGAAGGCGCTTGAAATCGCCACTGAGCTCGCCGCGAAGCCGCCCGTCGCAATGCGTCTGGACAAGCAGCGTTTTCGCGAGATGACCGAGCCGGGCTTTCGCGACGCCATCGCAGCCGGCGCACGCATCCAGCGTGAAGCCTACGACTCCGGCGAGCCGGCGCGAATGATGGAAGCGTTCTTTCGCGAACGCGCGAAGTAGCCACGCAGCGTCCGTTCCTTTTCATCCTGTGCGGGAGACCCGAGCATGACGCAAGACCTCAACCTGAACCGGCGCCGCTTTCTGCAGGGCGTCGGCGGCGCAGCACTCGCGGGCGCCATGCCGGTACTGGCCGGCGCGCAGTCCAAACAGATCGTCGTATCGGATCCCGGCGGTCCCTACACCACCGCCTATCGCGACGCGTTTTACGCTCCGTTCGAAAAAGCCACCGGCATCAAGGTGGTGAGTGTCGCGCGCGAATCGCAACCCGTCGCGCAACTCGCGGCGATGGTGCAGACGAAGAACTTTGTCTGGGACGTCACCACGCTCACGCTTTCCGCCGATATCCCGTACCTCGAATCAAAAGGCTTTCTCGAACCGATCGGTCTGAAGGCGAGCGATTTTCCCGATCTGATGGCCGATGCCGTGACGCCGAACTGGCTTGGCGTCGATGTCTACGCCACTGTGCTCGCGTACCGCCAGGACAAGTTCGGGCAGAACGGTCCCAAGTCGTGGGCGGACTTCTGGGACGTCAAGCGCTTTCCGGGCCGCCGCTGTCTGCGCCGCAGTCCGCTGGACACGCTCGAACAGGCGCTGCTCGCCGACGGCGTGCCGCTCGACAAGCTGTATCCGCTCGACGTCGATCGCGCGTTCCGCAGTCTCGACCGGATCAAGCCGCACGTGAACATCTGGTGGACGTCCGGCGCGCAAGCCATGCAGGCGATCCAGAGCGGCGACGTCGACATGATCTCGACGTGGAACGGCCGTGCTCAGGCCGCCCGCGACGGCGGTGCGCCGGTCACGATCGTGTGGAATCAAGGCCTCTATTCAATCGAGGGATGGGGCATTCCGAAAGGCACGCCGCGCGCCGAATTCGCGAGGCAGTTCGTGCGCTTTTGCGCCGATGCGAAACGCCAGGCGACGCTGACGGCCACGCTTGCCTACGGTCCGACCAATCGCAAATCGTTCGAATCGATCCCGGCCGCTCGCGCGGCGATCCTGCCCACCGCCCCGGACAATCTGCGCGAAATGCGCCTGCCGAGTCCGCAATGGTGGGCGGACAACCGTCAGAAGGTGACCGAGCGCTTCAATACCTGGATCATTTCCTGAAGAGGTCGCGATGAGTGCCAAACTCGAAACCATCGGCATCGCTAAAAGCTACGGTGAAACGGTTGCGTTGCAGCCCACCGATCTGACCGTGCAGGCCGGCGAATTTCTCACGCTGCTCGGCCCGTCCGGCTCGGGCAAGACCACGCTGCTGCAGATGATTTCCGGACTGGTCGCGCCGAGCGCGGGGCGCATCGAAATCGCCGGCCGCGACGTCACGCATGTGGAACCCGGCAAGCGCGGCATCGGCATGGTGTTCCAAAGCTATGCGCTGTTCCCGCACATGAGCGTGTGGGACAACGTGGCGTACGGTTTGCGCATGCGCCGCCAGTCGCGCGAGGAAGTCAAACGCGCGGTGGACGATGCGCTGACGATGGTGCGCATGAACGACTACGCGAAGCGTTATCCGCGGGAACTGTCGGGCGGCCAGCAGCAGCGCATCGCGCTGGCGCGCTGCTTCGCTTACCGGCCTTCGGTGATTCTGCTCGACGAACCGCTCGGTGCGCTCGACAAGAAATTGCGCGAGCACATGCAGTCGGAGATTCGCCGCTTGCATAAGGAGCTCGGCGCGACCTTCGTGTACGTGACGCACGATCAGGACGAAGCGCTGACCCTGTCGGATCGCATCTGCCTGATGAATCAGGCGCGCATCGAACAGGTGGGCACGCCGGTCGATCTGTATGACCGGCCGGCCACGCGCTTCGCGGCGGGTTTCATCGGTCATTCGAATCTGCTCGAAGGCGCTGTCGATCACGAGCGCGGCCCGGCGGGCGAACCGATTCTGCTGACCGCGGGTGGCCGCGTCCCGCTGCCGCAACGTGGCGCCGCCATGCCCGGCTCGCCAGGCGCGAGGCACTGCCTGCTGTTGCGCCCTGAAGCGCCGCGTCTCGTCGAGCCGAAGAGCGGCTTCCTCGACGGCACGATCTCCGACATCGTGTTCTTCGGCAGCGATACGCGTGTTCAACTCACCCTGTCCGACGGCAGTCACCTGAGCGTGCGGTGCGAGCGCGGCCTGTCGCCGTGCATCGGCGATACGGTCGGGCTGGTGTGGGATCCGCATCGCACCACGCTGCTGTCCGCATGACGAGCGCCAAGGAACGACCATGACCATTGCCCTCCAGGCTCAGCCTCCGCGCGACGCCGCGCGTGCGCGCCGTTTCCGCTGGGTTGCGCACTCGATGCGTCTGCTGCCGATCGTCCCGGCGCTGCTGTTCCTGCTGCTGTTTTTCATCGTGCCGGTCGGCGAGATTCTGCAGGGCGGTCTCTTCAGCGCGGACGGCACGTTCGGGCTCGCGCAATTCGAGCGGATCGCGCGCACGCCGGTCTACGCCAAAGTGCTGTGGATTACGTTTTCCATCTCGTTCCTGACCGCCGCGATTTCCGTGTTGCTCGGCTATCCCGTGGCGTATTTGCTGAGCCGTCTGTCGGCGCGCTCGCGCGAGCGGTGGCTGCTGTGGATCATGCTGCCGTTCTGGACCAGCTACCTCGTGAAAACCTATGCGTGGATGCTGCTGCTGTCGAAGACCGGTGTGCTTTCGACGGTCGCGCTCGCCCTCGGTCTCGTTAGCCGGACCAACGGCACGATTCCGTCGCTGACGGGTGTGCTGATCGGCATGGTGCACGCAATGCTGCCGCTCGCCGTCATGACGATGTTGCCGGTCATGCGCGGCATCGACGATCGTCTCGCGCAGGCCGCCGAGACGCTGGGTGCGGAGCGCGGCACGAGTTTCTTCACGGTGTTTCTGCCGCTCTCCTCGCCCGGCGTCGCGGCGGCCGGCCTGCTCGTGTTCATTTCGAGCCTCGGTTTCTTCATCGTGCCCGCGCTGCTCGGTTCGCCGAAGGAAACGATGATCGCGCAACTGGTGATCTCGTCGGTGCTCGAATTGTTCGATATGCGCTTCGCCGGTGCGTTGTCCACGGTCTTGCTGGTGTGCTCGATCGTGATCTTTCTCGTCTACGACCGGCTAGTGGGCCTCTCGTCGTTGACGGGGGAAGTGCGGGACAAGCGCCGCGGCTCGCGCGCGCACGGCGTGAAGCTGGCCTTGCTGATAGCGGCGGGCCGCTTGACGGCGCCGCTCGTCAAACGCCGCATGACGGGCGCGGCGCCTGCCGAGCGAGGCTTCGGGCCGCTGCGTCTCTACACGTTCGCGGTCCTTGCGGTGCTGGTGGCGCCGGTGTTGTCGGTCATTCCGTATGCCTTCACGCGCAGCGACTTCATTGCATTTCCGCCCAAGCTGTTCAGCTTCAAATGGTTCGGCACGTTTTTGCAATCGCCGGTATGGCAGAGCGCATTGATTCGCTCCTTTGAAGTCGGGCTTGGCACCGCGGTGCTGTCGCTGGCACTCGGTCTCGGCGCGACGCTTGCGCTGACCCGCATGTCGCAGCGCGCGAGCAAGCCGCTCTTTGCGTTGCTCGTCGCGCCGCTGATCGTGCCGCGCATCGTGATCGCGGTCGGCCTGCTGTATCTGTTCGCGCGCTTTGGGCTGACCGGCACCAACGCCGGCCTCGTGATCGGCCACACCGTGCTGGCGATTCCCTATGTGGTGGTCACGCTCGCGGCCGGCTTTCGCCAGTTCGACTGGCGCCTCGACGACGCGGCGCGGGTGATGGGCGCGTCGCCCGTCCGACGCATTGCGACGATCGTGCTGCCGTTGTTGATGGCGAGCGTCACCGCGGCTTTCCTGTTCGCCTTCATCGTTTCGTTCGACGATCTGACGATCGCGATCTTCGTGAGCGGCGGCATCAACACCACGCTGCCCAAGCAGATGTGGGACGACATCCAGCTTGCCGTTACGCCGACGCTCGCCGCGGTCTCGACGACGCTCGTCGTTCTGATCGCACTGGTCGTTTTCATTTCCTCACGGCTTCGGCGCACGACGCGCTAACGTACCGTTTCCACGCTATCGACCCATGCACAGCTATTCCCAGTATTTCGCCCAACGTCACCCGCAAGACGCGCTGGACTGCGCGCCGCTGATCGTCGCCGGACTGCGCGATGGTGCGTCGAACGCCGTACTGCATTTCGACGGGCACGCGGTCCCGCGTGCCGAATCCGCGCAACGCATCGCGCAATTGCAACGCTGGTTCGCGCAGCAGAAGCTGACGGCGGGCGACCGCGTCGCGGTAATGCTCGGCAACAGCGCCGAGCATATCCATCTCATCCATGCGCTGATCGTCAGTGGTCTCGTGTGGGTGCCGGTGAATACGAAGCTGCGCCGTGCCGGGCTCGAATATCTGCTCGAGCATGCGGAGCCGAAGCTCTTCGTCTCCGAGCCGATGTTCGACGAAGCGATCGACGGTGTGGCGTGCGGGCCGACCCGCCTCGTTCGAATGCCGGCGTTCGACGCGGGCGATAGCGGCGCCGCGCTGTCCGTGCCGCGCATCGATCCGTTCGATCCGCTGTGCGTGATCTATACGTCGGGCACGACGGGCGCGCCCAAGGGCGTGGTGTTCACGCACCGGATGATGCGAATCGCGAGCGAGGCGGCGTTGCAGGTGGCGGACGTGCGCGCCGGCGACAGGCTGTTTCTTTGGGAGCCGCTTTGCCACATCGGCGGCGCGCAGATGCTGTTGCTGCCCTTTCTCGAAGCGGTCGAGTTGCACGTCGTGCCGCGCTTTTCGGCCACGCAGTTCTGGGCGCAGATTGCCCGCTCAAGGGCGACGCAACTGCATTACCTGGGCGGCGTGCTCGATATCCTGATGCAGCTTCCCGCCGACGCGCAACCGCACGCGCACACGCTTCGCGTCGCGTGGGGCGCGGGTGTGAGCGCGTCCGCGTGGGCGGCCATCGAGTCGCGTTTGCGGGTTCGACTGCGCGAGTGCTATGGCATGACCGAGTGTTCGAGCTTCGCGACACTGAATGCGAGCGGCAAGCCCGGTTCGATCGGCAAGGCGTTGCCGTGGATCGACGTCGAATTGCTCGACGAGAACGGCGAGCCGGTCGCGGACGGGGAGGCGGGCGAAATCGTCCTGTCGAGCCGCGTGGAAGGCACGTTCTTGCCGGCCTATCTGAACAATGACGACGCGACGCGGGCGGCGCTTCGCAATGGCAAACTGCACACCGGCGATAGCGCGCGCCGGGACGCCGATGGCGACCTGTACTTCGTCGGCAGGCGCACCGACAGCATGCGTGTGCGCGGCGAGAACGTCTCGGCGTGGGAGATCGAGCGCGTGTTCGCGCAGCATCCGGCGATCAGGGCGAGCGCCGCGATCGGGGTGGCCTCGGCGATCGGCGAGCAGGACATTCTGCTGAACGTGCAGTTCAAGGACGCCGCGCTCGACTGGGAATCGGTGCATGCGTGGGCGGCGGAGCGTCTCGCGAGCTTCCAGTTGCCGCGTTACTATCGCGCGGTGACACACTTCGAACTGACGCCCAGCGAGCGCATTAAAAAGCACCTGCTGGCACGCGATGTCAGCGATGCATGGGACCGATTGAACAGCGTGGCGGCGTGAGATGCTCTATCGCATATAGATAGTCAATATCTGTATGCGATAATTCAGGCTTGTTAGCACAACGGGTTTCCATCGTGACCACTGCGCCGCCCAAAACTCCGCGTAAGAAAAAGAGCGACCCCACTGCGCTTGTGGAAGCCGCGGCCGATCCAACGGCGTCTTCGTTGTACGTCCAATCGGTTGAGAAAGCGATGACCGTGCTCACCGCTTTTGACGGCAGCAAGCGGCAGTTGTCGCTCTCGGAGATCGCCGCGCTCACCGGCTTCGACATGAGTTCGACGCAGCGCTTCACGTTCACGCTTGCGGCACTCGGCTATCTGTTCAAAGATCCCGAAAGCCGCAAATATGAACTGTCGCCCAAGCTGCTCGATTTCACTTACCACTATCTGACCTCGAACGACCTGGTGAGCCGCGCCACGCCGTATTTGCAGCAACTCGGTTCGGAGACCGAGGAGGCCACGAATCTCACGGTTCTGGACGGCACGGACATTATCTTCGTGCTGCGCGTGGTGAGCCGCAACGTCTTCAATGCGCACGTGATCACGGGCTCGCGCCTGCCGGCCTATTGCACGGCGCCGGGGCTGGCGATTCTCGCGACTTTCGACGACGGTGAGATCGACGACATTCTTCAGCGCACGAATCTTGTCGCGTACACGTCGGCCACGGTCTATCAGCCTCGCAAGATCAAGGAGCGCATTGCGCAGATTCGCAAGCAGGGCTACGCGCACACGGAAGACGAGTACTTCGTCAGCGATATTTCCACGGCCGCGGCTGTGACGAATTCGCGCGGGCGCGGCATTGGCGCGGTCAATATCGCTGTTGCGCGGCCGCGCTGGCAAGCGGATCGCGACGAGCGTCGCTTTGCCGATCTGGTCATATCGACGGCGTCGGCGATTTCATCGCGGCGGCGGGCCGACTGAGCAGCGTAGGGCGATGGGCTCGCGGGTCAAGCCGTTGCGGCGGTCCGCGCCACTGTCTGAAAGCGCTTCAACGCCTCGCCGTTTTCGCGGAACAGGTGCACGTGACGAAGCCCGAAACCGGCCTCGATGGATTGGCCGTCGGTGGTGGTGGATTCGCCCGAGCCCTTTACCTGAATCAGTACGTCGCCTTCCAGATTGACGTGCAACAAGGTCTCGCCGCCGAGATGCTCGACGACGATGACCTTGCCGGACAGCTTGCCCTCCATGCCGCTCGCGGCGCTCTCCGTCAGATGCTCGGGACGAATGCCGAAGGTCAGGACGTCGCCCGCTTTTACGTCCTCCGCGATAAACGGCAGCGTGACCGGCGTGTCGCCGGGCAGCCCGACCGTCACGCCCGCTGCATCCGCGCGTAGTACCTTCACCGGCAGGAAATTCATCTTCGGCGAGCCGATAAACCCCGCGACAAAGCGGTTCACGGGCGTTCTGTACAGGTCGAGCGGCGAGCCGACCTGTTCGACCTTGCCATGATTCAACACGACGATACGGTCAGCCATGGTCATGGCTTCGGTTTGATCGTGCGTGACGTAGATCATCGTTGCCTCGAGCTGCTTGTGCAGCTTGATCAACTCGAGCCGCATCTGCACGCGCAATGCGGCGTCCAGATTCGACAAAGGTTCGTCGAACAGAAACACCTTGGGTTCGCGCACAATCGAGCGCCCAATGGCGACGCGCTGACGTTGCCCGCCCGAAAGCGCACGAGGTTTGCGCTCCAGCAATTGCTCGATCTGCAGGATCTGTGCCGCGCGCTGCACGCGTTGCCTGATTTGCGCTTCGGGGAGCTTGATCATCCGCAGCCCGAACGCAATGTTCTCGTAGACCGACATATGCGGATAGAGCGCATACGATTGGAACACCATCGCCACGCCGCGTTGCGACGGCTCCAGTTCAGTCACGTCTTCTCCGCCGATCAGAACCTGCCCCGAGTCGCAGCGCTCCAGTCCGGCAATCGTGCGAAGCAACGTGGATTTACCGCAGCCGGAAGGGCCGACAAACACCATGAATTCACGATCTGCCACGGCGATGTCGACGCTCTTCAACACTTCCGTTCCGGCAAACGTCTTGCGGATCTGATGCAATTGAACTGCGCTCATGCGTGTCTCCTGCTGATGCGCGCGCCGTGAATCGGCGTGCGCAAGGTAACGGACTCGTGCGCGCCTGTGCCGTGCAACGCAGCATGAACCCCTTATCGAATTTGTTCTTGACAACCGGATCGCGTCCAAATATACAATTGTAAAACTGAAATTACAAGTGAAACGAAGTCGGTAAGAACCTGTGAGACATGCTTCGAACGGCTCAGCCGGCCTTGACCGCTTTGGGCCCTTTTAAAAAGAACTACCCAGGAGACAGGCATGAAAAAGCACAGCACGCAGGTTGCGGCGTTCGCGCTCGCGGGCGTTACCGCATCCTTGCTGTCGGTATCCAACGCGTCCGCCTGGACGCTGAAGGAGGCAGCCGAGCCCTATTCGGGCACCACCATCAAAGCCATATTTCTCGACCGGCCGGGTTACAAGGCCGCGTCGAAACTGATTCCGCAGTTTGAGAAGGAAACCGGCATCAAGGTTCGTACCGAAGTGGTCCCTTATGAGAGCACCCGCGAAAAAGAGGTGCTCAACTTCGTGGGCGGCGGCGATCAGGACGTGGTGCTGGTGGACGTGGTGTGGATCGGCGAGTTCGCGAGCAACAAGTGGCTGGTTCCCATCAAGACGTTCACCGACGACCCCAAACTGGCCGACCCCAAACTCAATCTGCCGGGCTTCTTTCCGATCCTGCTCGATTCGTTCGGCACATGGGACAAGATCACCTACGGTCTGCCGTTCGATAATTACTCGGGCCTGATGTTCTACAACAAATGCATGTTGAAGGACGCGGGTTTCAACGAGCCGCCGAAAACCTGGGACGAGCTACTCAACGTCTATGCGCCGAAGCTCACGAAGCCCGAGAAAAACCAGTTTGCGTTCGCACTGCAATCGCGCCGTGGCGAAACACAATCGGCCGATAGCTTCATGCGCGTGCTGTGGCCGAACGGCGGCTCATTGCTCGATGCGAAGTTCAAATCGAATCTCATGTCGCCGCAATCGCAGGCGGGACTCGATTATCGGCAGAAGCTGATGAAATACATGCCGCCGGGCATTGTCGATTTCGACCATGCGGAAGCGGTGAACGCGCTCGCGCAAGGACAGGTCGCCATGATCACCGAGTGGTCCGCGTTTTATCCGACGCTAACCGATCCGAGCAAGTCGAAGATCGGCAACTGTCTCGCGATCACGGCTGAGCCGAAGGGAGCCGCCGGACTCAAACCCGCGCTCGGCGGTTTCTCGCTCGCGGTGAATGCCAAGTCGAATGCAAAGAAACAGGCGGCGTCGTGGCTCTTCATTCAGTGGATCACCTCCGAGGAAATGGCGAAACCGTATCTCGATGCGGGCGGCGTCAGCGGCCGCACGGCGGTCTATAAAGACCCGGCGGTGCAGAGCAAGTATCCGTTCGTCAAACCGATGGTGGAGTCGTGGCAGGGCGGCGTGCCCGACTATCGGCCGCGCTTCCCGGAATGGCCGGCGGTGTCCGAGGTGATCGGCGAGTGGGGCAGCAAGATCATGCTCGGGCAGGTTTCGGTCAAGGACGGTGCGCAGACCATCGGCGCCAAGACGGAAGAAATCCTGAAGAAAGCGGGTTATTACGACGGCAAGAAGGCCTTGTTGAAGTAACACCGCGGCGAGCGAGGCCGCGTGTGCAATGCCTCGCTCGCTGACGCAAGCCAACTTGCGGAGACGATTCATGCTGAAGTCCACGGTTCCACCAGCGAGCGGCGCAGCGCGAGCGCCGCGGCGTGCGCGCTTTCGCTTCATGCCGCGCTCGCCTGCGTTCTGGTTTCTGTTCCCCGCGGTGGCGGCGCTGGCGATCATCGGCATCTATCCGCTGCTGCTCGCGCTTTACAACTCGTTTCATCGGTACAAGCTCGCGGATCTCGCCGGGGGCACGCCCTTCGTCGGACTCGACAACTACACGGCCACGTTGGCCGATCCATCGTTCTGGGGCGCGCTCGGCCGTACCGTGCTGTTTCTCTGCATGACCTTGCCGATCGAGATCGCGCTCGGTCTGTTCGCGGCGTTGATGCTGCACCGCACGGCGTTGCCGTGGTTGCGCGTGGCGGCCCGCGTGGGCCTCGTGATTCCGATGGCAACCACGTATGCGGTAGTCGGACTGATCGGCCGGCTGATCTTCAATCGCCAGTTCGGCGTGGTCAATTATTTGCTGAGCTTCTTCGGTATTCCGCCGCTCGACTGGCTCGCCGATCCCACGCTCGCGGTGATCTCCGTGATGATCATGGACATCTGGCAATGGACGCCGTTTTGCGCACTGATCCTGCTAGCGGGCCTTGCAATGGTCCCGAAGGAAGCGGAAGAAGCGGCGCGGCTCGAAACCCCGAAGTGGAGCAAGATTTTGTGGCACCTGCAGCGTCCCTATCTGTTGCCGGGGCTCACCGCGATCCTGATTCTGCGCTCCGCCGACATGCTCAAGATGTTCGACGCCGTGTTCACCATGACGCGCGGCGGGCCGGGCACGGCCACCGAATTCATCAGCATCTACATTCAGCGCGTTGCGTTCCGGCTGTTCGATCAGGGCATGGCGTCGGCCCAGGCAATCTTGCTGTTGATCCTCACGATCATGCTATCGCGGCTTTATATTCGCTTTGTTTATCGGGAGGCTGTGTGAGCACATCGACGGATACCAGCACCAGTGCGTTGCCGTTGTCGCTGCGCGCCCGCCGCGCGAGAAATGCGCGTCGCCGTGCGACGCTCTGGCATGCGATCGGCTTGCTGATCGTATTCCTCTCGTCGGTATTCCCGTTCTACTGGATGGTCACGACCAGCTTGAAGAGCCAGGCCGATGCGCTCGCGGTGCCGCCCGTCTGGTTCTTCACGCCGACAATCGCGCACTACACCGACGCGCTCTTTGAACACGACGTGGCGCAGAGCCTGTTGAACTCGCTGATCGTGGCGAGCAGCGCGACGTTTCTCTCCATCCTGCTCGGCACGCCGGCAGCCTACGCGCTCGCCCGCTTCGAGTTTCGCGGCAAGGAAGACCTGTGGTTCTGGTTTATCTCGAACCGGATGGTGAGCCCCGTGGTGCTCGCGGTGCCGTTTTTCCTGATCGCGACCAAGCTCGACCTCGTCGATACGCACATCGTTCTGATCCTGCTGTATCTGACGTTCTCGCTGCCCATCGTCGTATGGATCTGCACCGATCAGTTCCGCAACATACCGGTCGAACTCGATGAAGCCGCGCGGCTGGACGGTGCGTCGCCGTGGCGTGTGTTCTGGCGCATCAACCTGCCTCTCGCGATGCCGGGCATCGTGGTGTCCGCGATCTTCGCGTTCATCTTTTCGTGGAACGACCTGCTCTATGCACTGGTGCTGACACGCACCGACGCGATCACGTCACCGGTTGCCGCCACCAGTTACATGAGTGGCTACGAGTTGCCGTGGGGCGAAATCATGGCGACAGGTACGCTGATTGTGTTGCCGATGGTCGTTTTTGCGCTGGCGGTATCGGGCCGGCTGGTGCAGGGGCTCACGATGGGCGCGGTGAAATGAACGCTGACGCGGTCGACGGTGAATTACCATCGCGCTATTTACATCGAAAGCATCGAAAGCGAACCTATCCATGACGAGATCCGTGCCATCCGCTGTTGCGTCGCTGCCCGAATTCCCTGTCGATACCGAGGAGGAATTGCAGGCGCGCGTCGCATGGCATTACTACGTGGGCAACCTCACGCAACAGGAGATTGCACACCTGATCGGCAGCAATCGCGTGCGCGTGAACCGGCTGCTCGCCGCGAGCCGCGAATCGGGAATGGTGCAGATCACCATCAACAGCCGGCTCGCACCGTGCGTGGCGCTGGAAGAGTCGCTTGCCAAACGCTTCGGCCTGGAGGCCGCGGTGGTGGTGCCCAGCGGCGGCGATGCGGAAGGCAACATGGCCGCGGTCGGGATTGGCGCGGCGAATTACCTGGCGCGGCAGATCGAGGCGGGGCAAACCATCGGGCTCGGTTGGGGCCGCACGATCCGCGCCGTGTTGCGTGCGCTGCCGCATCGGGCTTATGGACCGTTATCCGCCGTGTCGTTGCAGGGTGGGCTGTCGCATTGTCCGAGCATCAATACGTTCGACATCGTGTCCGACTTCGCCGACTTATGTCAGGCCGATGGTTTCCTGTTCCCGGCGCCGATCTACGTGAGCAGCCAGGCGGTGCGTGACATGCTGCTGCGGGAAGATGCGGTTCGCGAGACCTATGAACGTGCCCGGAAATCGGATCTCGCGCTGCTGACATGCGGCGACCTGGCGGAGTCGCTGGTGGTGACATATGGCATCACCGATCCCGAGCAGGTTCGGGCACTGAAGAAAGCGGGCGCGGTGGGCGACATGCTCGGCCACTTCATGGACGCCGACGGCGAGGCCATCGACCATCCGCTGAACCGTCGCACGGTCGCCGTCACGCTCGACGATCTGCGCAAGATTCGCCGCGTGATTCTGGTGAGCGGCGGCGCGAAAAAGTTTGCCGTGACGCGGGCCGCGTTGCGCGGACGATATCCGTCGGTGCTGGTGACCGATGAAGACACGGCTCGCCGTCTCTGCGATGAACCTTGAAGCAATGATGAACCGGTCTTGGTGCATTCGGCGCATGGATCGAATGCAGGAGAGCACGGCCTTCGACGCGGTTCTATTTCCTTTATCCCTTAGTAGAGGGCTTTAGCCATGGAAGCACTGGTTCTCGAAGAAGCGCATCGCATCAGCCTGCGCCCGTTCACGCTGCCGCAAGTCGTGGGTCCGCGCGACGTGCGCATCCGTATCAATACGGTGGGTATTTGCGGCAGCGACATTCATTACTATCAGCACGGGCGCATCGGACCGTTTGTCGTCAACGAACCCATGGTGCTCGGCCACGAAGCGGCCGGCACCGTGGTGCAGATCGGCGACGAGGTCACGCATCTAAAGGTGGGCGACCGCGTCTGCATGGAGCCCGGCGTGCCTGACATGGAATCGCGCGCGGCGCGCGAAGGCATGTATAACCTCGATCCGAGCGTGCGCTTCTGGGCAACGCCGCCGGTGCATGGCTGCCTCACGCCCTTCGTCGTGCATCCCGCCGCATTCACGTTCAAGCTGCCGGACAACGTCAGCTTCGCCGAAGGCGCGATTGTCGAACCGTTGGCGATCGGCATGCAGGCGGCGACGAAGGCGAAGATAAAACCGGGGGACGTGGCCGTTATTCTGGGCGCGGGCACCATCGGCATGATGTGCGCGCTGGCCGCGCTCGCCGGGGGTTGCAGCCGCGCGATCGTGTGCGATCTGGTGCCCGAGAAACTCGAACTGATCGGCAAGGTCCAGGGCGTGACGGCGGTCGACATCCGCGACCGGAAGCCGAAGGCTGTCGTCGCGGAACTCACCGATGGGTGGGGCGCGAACGTCGTCTTTGAAGCCAGCGGCAACGAAAGAGCATTTGATGGCATTGCCGATTTGCTGTGTCCCGGCGGTTGCCTCGTGCTCGTCGGAATGCCTCAGCGCGCGGTGGCCGTGGACATCGTGGCGGTGCAGGTCAAGGAATTGCGCATCGAATCGGTGTTCCGCTACGCCAATATGTTCCCGCGCGCGATCCAGTTGATCGCTTCTGGCCGGCTCGACGTCAAACCGTTCGTTTCGCGTTCGTTCGCTTTTGCGGATGGCGTGAAGGCATTCGAGGAAGCGGCAAGCGGCAACCCCAGCGACGTCAAGGTGCAGATCGTTCTGGAGTGAGCGGGTGAAAGGCGCGTTTCTCGGCGAAGTACTCCGTCGCCATCAGTTTGAAGGCGGTGACGGCGGGGTTGTCCTGATCGGAGCGCCAGGCCATGCTCATTTCGGCCTGAGTGGAGTTGTTGGCAATGGACCTGAATTCGACGTTGTCGTAGTGGAATCGTTGCGCGGAGGCTGGAAGAATTCCCACACCCAGCCCCGCGCGAACCAGGGACAAGATTGTCGGCGTCTGATCGATGTACTGGGTAATGTTGAGTTGCACGTCCTCGGTGGCGAGCATGCTCATGATCCGGTCATGAAAGTACTTGCCGTGGAGGGGTGAGTGCATGATGAATGGCTGATTGTGCAATTGTTTGAGTTCAATCCGCTTATGCCGGCAGAGTGCGTGCCCTTTCGGTAAAGCGACAATCAGCGGTTCTTCCTCCACCAGCAGAAACTCCAGTTTCTGCCGCGAAGTGATGGGGCGGAGAAATCCGAGATCGATGGTATTCGCGGAGAAGGCTTCGATCTGCGCGACGGAGATCAGTTCGAGCAGCACCACGTCGATGTCGGGCACGACATTTTTTGCGGCGACCAATAACCCCGGTATCAATTCGTAGCCGGCCGCGCCGGTGAAGCCGATCCGCACGCGGCCCGTTTTTCCCTTGCTCGCGCGCCGGACCGTGCTCTCAGCTTGCTCGGAGAGGTTCAGCAGCCGTGTCGCATCCGCGAGGAACACGCGCCCTTCCGTGGTCAGCTTGACCGTGCGGCCAACCCGCTCAAACAGCTTGACGCCCAGATTGTCTTCCAGCAAGTGAATCTGTCTGCTTAACGGCGGCTGTGTCATGTTCAGCAGTGCCGCGGCGCGTCTGAAATTCAATTCAGTCGCCGCGGTGACGAAGCAACGTACCTGTGCGAGATCGAGCATTCTGTGTCGACGTGAAGGGATAAGTCGACGGTCATTATAGGTGCGGACGTTGGAATACGTGCCGTGGCCCTCGCTGGCGCGACGCGTTAGCCTGCTCGACGGTTACGTGGTCAGGCTGCCTTCGGGTCGTTGCCCGGCGAGCGCTTGCGACAAACTCGCCAGCACCATTTCGCCCATCGCCGTGCGCGATTCGACGGTTGCGCTCGCGCGGTGCGCCTGAAGCACCACGCGATCCATGCCGAAGAGGGCGGCAGGCACATTCGGTTCGTCGACGAACACGTCCAGGCCCGCGCCGGCAATGGCGCCTTTGGACAAGGCTTCCACCAGATCGCTTTCCACCACCAGTTTTCCGCGCGCTACATTCACCAGGTAGCCGTCTTTCCCGAGCGCGTCGAGCACTGCCGCATCGATGATGCCTTGCGCCTTGTCGGCGGCCGCGGCCAATACGAGGATGTCGCAACCGCGCGCGAGCGCCAGAAGATCAGGAACAAATTGATGGGGGACGTCCTCCATGCGGCGCAAATCCGTATACGCGATCGGGCAGCCGAAAGCGCAAGCGCGTTGCGCGATAGCGCGGCCGACTTTTCCCATGCCGACAATGCCGACGCGTTTTCCGCTGAAACGATGGGACAGCGGCAATGCGGCCGGATGCGGATTTTTTTTCCAGTTGCCCGTTTTCACGAAATCATTGCCCGTGCAGATTTCGCGGCAAACCGCCAGCATCAATCCGATGGCGAGATCCGCCACATCCTCGGTCAATGCACCGAAGGTCGCGGTGACCGGAATGCCGCGGGCACGCGCAAACGCCAGATCGACTGCATCCGTGCCGACGCCGTTGACGGCAATCACTTCCAGTGCGGGAAGTCTTGCGATCAGATCGTTGGAAATGCCGGTATGTCCGCCGGTAATCACGCCCCTGATCGAGGCGCCGTGTTCACGAATGAACGCATCCTTGTCGTGCTGTTCGAACAGGCGATGCACGGTGTAGCGTTCGCTCAATGTGTCGTTGATTGCCGGAACCAGGATGGGATTCAGTTGCAGGATGTTCGGCTTCAATTCAGACGCTCCTTGTTGACGGACAACGTGTTTGAGTCAGTGTCGCCGCGGATGATGTGCCATTTGCGGAATCGCGTCCAATCCGAAAAGTCTATCAATTGATCCACGAATCGATGGGACCGTGCCGTGGTTCGCGATCGATTCAATCCGGGCATCAAGTAATAGCGAGAAAAGATTGGACGGTGGGCTCGCCGATCAACAGAATTGGTCTTGTCATCAGAGAAGATCATTAAAAAAGCCTTTTCAATTAGATCGGAGACAACGTCGTGACAACGCCTCTTGGTACATCCCTATCCCTATCGGTCGCCGTTCTCGAACACAGTGCCGGATTCCGGCCGGAGAATCGGAGGGAAGCAGAATGAACAATGCTGACAGCGTTGTCGCCAATCCCGAAGCAGGCTCCGTCGCGGAAAGACGCACGGGCCACCGTTGGATAGTCATGGGCCTGATCTTCTGCATCTGGGCGATCGCCTGTGCCGACCGGGCCAACTTTGGTATCGCCTTGCCCTACTTGAAAAAGGAGTACGGCATATCCAACACGCAAGCCGGCTTGATCGTCAGCCTGTTCTCGTTCGCATACGGCTTCGTGCAAATTCCCGTTGGCCTGCTTTATAAGCGGCTCAGTGAAAAGACGACCGGCTTTCTGTTCGCGGTCTTCATGATCTTCACTTCGATTTTCACGGGCCTGATGGGAACGACCTCGTCGGTTTTTCTGATGCAGGTGTACCGCGTCGGCCTCGGCTTATCCGAAGGTCCGCTGGGCATCGGCTGCACGAATGTGATCAATCGCTGGTTCCCCGCCAGGGAAAAAGGCACGGCCACGGGTCTTTGGATTGCCGCATCAAAATTGGGCCCATTGATCGTGCCTTCGGTGTGCATCGTCGTGATCCAGTTGTGGGGATGGCGAGAGATCTTTTATGTTTTCGCCGTACCGGGAATATTGTTTGCGATCGTCTGGATGCTGCTGGTCACGAACTCGCCCAGCGAGAACAGGTTTTGTTCTCCGGCGGAACGCCGCTATATCATGAACGGCGCGTCCGTTGAGAGCAGCGGCAGAGAGTCATCACGCCGTCATCAATGGGCAAGCATTCCGTATCTGGACGCCTTCAATCGTACCAGGCGTGTACCGCAACTCGAGACGATTCGCCAGGTGTTCGGTTCATGGAATATCTTCGGCGTGGCTATCGGCTATGGCTGCATGATCGGCATCAGCAACATCTTCATGTCGTGGATGCCAACCTACCTCGTCACGGTCAAGGGTTTTGCCTCTGTGAAAATGGGCTTTCTTGCGTCGGCGCCCTTCATTGGCGCAGTGGCGGGGAACATGCTCGGCGGCGTCATTTCAGATCGCATCCTTGGCGGACGACGCAAGCCGATGATGATTCTCGGCGCGCTGGGAACACTGCTCATGATGTTGCTGCTCATCGACGCACCCGACAGCGTCGCCTTTCTTGGCGTGGTGCTGGTGATGTCGGGTCTCATGCTGGGTATCGGTTTCGCGGGATATTCCGCCTATCCGATGGGCCTTGCGACTAAATCGACGTACCCGACGGCATTCGGCATTGTGAATTGCGTCGGGCAAATCGGCGGCGCATGCGCACCGTTGGCCGTCGGCATGCTGCTGGATGCCTATAGCTGGACCAGTGTGTTTCTGTATATGGTCGGGACGGCGCTGTTGTGTGTGGTGCTGTTGCTCAGCGTCGTGGAGCCGGTGGCGGGGGAGACGGGTGCGAGTGGCGGAGTGCGGAAACCCAAATAGACCGCGTTACGGGACGATGTTCTGCACCGGCCAGCAATGCGGATCACTTCCACACTGTCCCATGAGCGCGCGGTATTGCGTCGGTGTTGTCGACAGATGCTTGCGAAACAGTTTCGCTAGTCGGCCGCCACCGCCGATCCCGCAGTGCCTTGCAATCTTCTCGACCGGCAGGCTCGTCTCAACCAGCAATCGCCGGCTCATGTCGAGACGTGCCTGAAGCAGATGATCGGACGGCGTTCTCCCCATCTCGCTCTTGAAACGCCGCAGGAAGTTCCGTTCGCTCATCATGGCGACGCGCGCCGCTTCGTCCATGGTCACGGCGCGGCCGATGTTCGCTTCCAGCCAGCGCGCGGACTCCATGATCTGAGCGCTGACGCGCGCCTCCGGCACCGTGTGACCACGTGTTACCGACTCGGCAACCCGTCGCGCGACGGCGGGCCCGAGGTCGTCTTCGACAATACATAGAGCCGCGCGTATTCGATGCGGCACGTTCGAGCACAGCCCCTCGGCAAATCGCGACCAGGTGACGTCGTCGTCGAAAAAGCCGGTTGTTCCGGCGCGGTCGATACCCGCCGCCTCGAGCAACAGGCGGCCCTCCGCAATGGGATGGATCGTCTCGCCGCGCCTCGACGCCTCGCGTAGCCAGGCGATCAGGCGAGCGTCGCGCAAAGCGCCGTCCGCGCCCGTCCCTCCCACGATGAAGAGGGCACGGGATTCGCCCGTGGGACCATGGGAAGCGAAACTTTCGGTCCACACGAACACCGACGACGAACTCGCGATCCGTCCGCCCGAAGCGGAGAGAAGCGTCGCTTCGTATTGCACGGAGCCGGCGTGCGCCTCACGATTCAGCGCATTCGCGGCCTGAAACAGTTCGACAATCGACGCCGCGTCCGGCAGCGAGAACCCGTTGAACACTGCGATTTCGATGCGCTTGACGGTGCTCGTTTGCGGCAAAACGACTGACTGCCGCGCATGGTGTGATTGCGCATATTGAATCAGTCCCATGAACTTCCCCGGTGACAAGGTTTACCCTGCTTGAGCCGCCTAACGCGTCGATTCAGCGCTTCGTCCACGACCGCGATTGCTACGGAATTGCTTTTGGGGCCGTGGGCGAGCACGCGCTGCGAGGCAAAAAAGGCGCTTGGAAAGCGGGCAGAAGATGTGGAGATTTTCACGCCGGCTTTAACGCATCCAAAGATATCGGCGTGCGCCTCGATTGCTAGCCTTATATTGCAATGGAATATGAAATATGCATTGAGAGCGCCGGTTGCGATTCGCAAACGTTTTACGCCGATAAATTGTTCGAAACACCCGAATTCAATGACACGGCGGGTTTGAGAATGCCCGATGCTTAAATTGACGCCGGCAATATCATGCATGGCAATTTGAAATGGCATTCCGGGTTTTGAATCGGACCAGGCCCGCGGCGGAAAGCGCTCGGATAGTACGCGAACGTTCGTTCGTCGCGCCATCGGGCATGCGGTGCTCGGGCTGCAGAGCAGCAAATCGTCCTCAGATTGCCATACCAGATTGCGCGAAGCAAGAGCGCTTTCACTTAGTAAGAAAAGGCTGGGCGCCGCGTAAATGCGACTATGTTGCATTGCCGCAGGTGTTTAGTGTTTCGGGCGTTTAGGCGCGTCGGTTCATGTGGCGGATTCCGCCATCCAGCGGTTTATCGCTGGCGTAAAAAGAACATAGAAATAACTTTGCAATGAATTGAATATCAGTTATGCGCGCTCTTCCTGAATTAATTGGGCAAAGATTTATCTCATGCATGGAGAGTGCCTCGCGAAGACGTTAATCTTGCCAATCGTCTGCATCGGCGGGATAACCGCGATTATCACGACCTGCTTCTCGTCTCCGCCAGGCGCATTCAGGAAGTAACGACCAGACCGCGCTAAATGCCACGCCCGCACAAGAAGGGCGAATACGTATCGATCGCCTCCTGGATCGGCGCGTGGTGTCCATATGCGAGGGTCGAGATGCCGAGCAGCGACGCGATTGCGAGCGGCCGAAACCGCGCCGGCAGCACGGGAGCATTCTTCCAGCACACGAACAGCACGGTAACGAGCGAGCCGACCCCCCAGCCTGCGATGACCTCGGACACGGTATGCGCGTCGTCGAACACGCGCGCGGTGCCGATGCCGGCCGCCAGTGCGAGTCCGAGGGTAAGCGCGAGGCGGGGCTGCGCGTTATCGCGACGAGGCAGACACAGAATGAGCGCCATCGGCCACACAGCGGACGCGAGCATCGTGTGGCCGCTGATCACGCGAAAGTCGATAGCGCGTATCTGTATGCCGCAACCGGCATACAGGATCTTCGTCACGCCGACCATGAACGCGCCGGCCGCCAGCAGCGTCAGCCACGATGTCGCCGAGCGCCAGCCGGCCAGCGACATGGCCAGCCATGCCGCGCAGGCAATGGCGAGCGGCAGCGTGAGCGCCGCGTCGCCGAGGTTGCTGAGAGCAGACCACATTCGGATTCCTTTTGGTTGGGCGGCGCTGCAAGCGCCCGCCGTTTTCGGTCAAATATGCATCGTCGCCATGCAGGCAGCGAAGTGGTGTTCGAAATCCGCCGCCACTTCGGGGTGCTGCAGCAGTCGAAACGAGCGCCATCATACCGGTAAGCGAATAGCCGCTCGTTCTCGTCCGTCGGCAACGACTGGATTGCATCTGTCAGTTGCAAGGCATCGCCGCTAGCGGGCCGCAACGCAAGGCACTCGCGGAAAGACCGGAACGGGTGTGCCAGCTACGCATCGACGCTGCGCCAGGACGCGCGTGACTTTACCGGCATGGCATGGAAGAAAAAAAGCCTGTCGGACGGGAGTGTCGACAGGCTAAGCGTCCAAGCGGGGTAACTTCCAATCAGAGAAGCTTCTTGGACGGACCAAGGCGGACTATAGGCGAGTTGCCGATGGAAAACGACGTGACGGCGGCACAGAACACGTTCTTGGCGGAAGCGGTCAAAACCTGGCAGTACCGGCGCGACTAGCCGAGCCGGACAATGAGCGCCTCGCCGCCGGCAAGACAATCGACGCCTTCGGTAATCGGTCCGCTATCGCGGCCCGGTATCGTCGACAACAACACGATGCCCGGCGGCAAATGCACGGCTGCGTCGGCGGCACTCATGTTCAGCGCAATCAGAAGCCGTTGAGTTCCCGAACGCCGCTCATAAGTCAGCACGTTGCCGTTCGCGTTGACGTGCTCGATCGAGCCGTCCACGAGCGCCGTATAGCTGCGTCGAATCGACAAGAGCCGGCGATGCAGCGACAGCATGCTCGACGCATCATCGCGTTGGCTGGCGACGCTGGTCGTCGAGTTCACCGGCAACCACGGCCGGCCGCTCGTGAAACCCGCATTGGGCAGCGACGAATCCCATTGCATCGGCGTGCGCTCAGGGTCGCGGCCCTGGCCGATGCCGGGCTGCCGAAGTTCGGCCGGGTCCCGCACCTGTTCGGGCGCAATGGCGCTGTCGGTCATGCCGATCTCGTCGCCGTAATAGAGCGTTGGCGTGCCGCGCAGCGTCAGCAACAGCACCGCGGCCACGCGTGCTTGCGCGGCGCCGAGGCGCGACGCCACGCGCGGGTTGTCGTGATTGCCGAGCACCCAGTTGGGCCAGGCGTGTTCCGGCAATGCGCGATCGTAATCGCAGATTATTCTGCCGATGTCGGCCGCATTCCACGCCGCGTTCAGTAGCTGAAAATTGAACGGCATATTCGCGCCATCGCCGCTCGCGCCGTAGTACCGCATCAACTGCGGCACGGGCAGATAGATTTCGCCGATCAACACGCGTTCGCCGTATTCATCGAGCGTGGCGCGCATCGAGCGCACGATCTCGTGTACCTCCGGTTGATCCTCGGTATAGGTCTGCAATAGCCGATGATGCTCCGGCTCGCCCGGCGCGAAAGCGGGGTTCGGCGGGTTATCGCGGAACTGGGCGTCCTTGATCAGCAGCCACAACACGTCCACGCGGAACCCGTCGACGCCGCGGGCCAGCCAGAAGCGCAGCACTTCGTCCATCGCCCGGCGCACTTCGGGATTGCGCCAGTTCAGGTCGGGTTGCTCGCGCAGGAACGCATGGTAGTAATACTGGCCCGTATGCGCGTCCCACTGCCACGCCGACCCTCCCATGCGGCTCAACCAGTTGTTCGGCGGCCCGCCGTCGGGCGCGGGATCGCGCCACAGATACCAGTCGCGCTTCGGGTTATCGCGGGAGGATCGGCTTTCCTCGAACCACGCATGACGCTCCGACGAGTGATTCGGCACGAAGTCGAGCAGCACTTTCAGCCCGAGTGCGTGGGCGCGGTCCAAAAGTTGCTGGAAGTCGTCGAGCGTGCCGAAGATCGGGTCGATATTGCAATAGTCGGCGACGTCGTAGCCGAAATCCGCCATCGGCGAAGGGTAGATCGGGGAGATCCAGACTGCATCGACGCCAAGCGCCGCGAAATACTCGAGACGCGCGCCAACGCCCGCCAGGTCGCCGATGCCGTCGCCGTTGCTGTCCTGAAACGAGCGCGGATACACCTGATAGATCACGCCGCGTTGCCACCACGTCAGTTCGGGCATTGCCGTTCCTTTCACTGATCGATCGTTTAGACCTATGCTAAATGACCTCTGGTACAAGAATGCAATCGTCTATTGCCTCAGCGTCGGCACTTTCATGGACTCGAACGGAGATGGTGTCGGCGACTTTCAGGGCTTGGTGCGCCGCCTGGCTTATCTTCAGGGACTCGGCGTCACGACGATCTGGCTAATGCCGTTCCAGCCGTCGCCCGGTCGCGACAACGGCTACGACATCTCCGATTACTACAACGTCGATTCGAAGTACGGCACGCTGGGCGACTTCGCCGAGTTCACGCATGCGTGCCACGAGCGAGGCATGCGCGTCATGGTCGACCTCGTGATCAATCACACGTCCGACCAGCACCCGTGGTTCAGGGAAGCACGCAGCGATCCCGCCTCGAAGTATCACGACTGGTACGTATGGGCCGACAGGCAGCCGCCTCATGCCAGGGACGGGGTCGTGTTTCCCGGCGTTCAGAAGTCGACCTGGACCTTCGACAAGCAGGCGAAGCGCTGGTTTTTCCATCGCTTCTACGATTTCCAGCCGGATCTGAATACCGCGAACCCGCAAGTGCACGCCGAACTGCTCAAGATAATGGGCTTCTGGCTCCAGCTAGGCGTGTCGGGATTCCGCATGGACGCCGTGCCTTTCGTGATTGGCACGAAGGGCGCGAAGGTACGCCAACCCGTCGAGCAATACGACATGCTGCGCTCGTTCCGCGAGTTTCTGCAATGGCGCACGGGCGACGCGATCATCCTTGCGGAAGCAAACGTCCTGCCCGATACCGACCTCGATTACTTCGGCGACGAAGGCGAGCGCCTGCAAATGATGTTCAACTTTCAGGTCAACCAGAACACGTTTTACACGCTCGCGACCGGCGATACGGGTCCGTTGAAGAAAGCGCTGACAGCGACGAAAGCGCGTCCCGCGACCGCGCAATGGGGCGTATTCCTGCGCAATCACGATGAACTCGATCTCGGCCGCCTCGCGCCCGAACAACGCGCGGCCGTGTTCGCCGCGTTCGGCCCGGACCCCGACATGCAGCTCTACGGGCGCGGCATTCGCCGCAGGCTTGCGCCGATGCTCTCGGGCGACAGGCGCCGCGTCGAACTCGCTTACAGCCTGATGCTGACCTTGCCGGGCACGCCGGTATTTCGTTACGGCGATGAAATCGGCATGGGCGAGGACCTGAGCTTGCCGGAGCGCGAATGCGCGCGCACGCCGATGCAATGGTCGACTGAACCCCACGGCGGCTTCACGAAGCACCCCAATCCTTCGTCGCGCGTCATATCGGGCGGCGCATACGGGTTCGAGCGCGTGAACGTCGCGAGTCAGCGGCGCGATCCGAATTCGTTTCTGAACTGGACCGAGCGCATGATCCGCATGCGCCGCGAAGTGCCGGAAATCAGTTGGGGCGATTTCGCGATATTGCGTGCGTCGCGCAACGATGTTCTCGCCTTACGCTACGACTGGCGCAACAACTCGGTGGTGTGCGTGCATAACTTCGCAGCCGAGGCCTGCACGGTGAAATTCCGCTCGGGCTGCAACGGGCCAGGCGAGAACCGCCTCGTCAATCTTCTCTCCGACGACCACAGCGAGGAGGGCGATGATGGCCGGCATACGGTGGTGCTGGAGCCGTATGGGTATCGCTGGTATCGGGTGGGCGGCCTCGATTACCTGTTGAAGCGAAGCGAGCTTTAGGCGCACACGTTGCGGGCGCGCAGGATGCCTCACGGCGCGCTTTGCAGCGTCGTTTTCGTTTGCGTGTCCGTAGTGCCGCCGCCTAGCGACTGAAACAACGCCGCCGTATCCGTCAAGCGGCCCGCGTGCGCGCGCGTTCTATCCAATGCGGTTTCCAGCGCCTCGCGTTCGGCATCGAGCAGGTTAATGTGACTGATGCCGCCAGCGGAATAGCGCCGGCGCGCGACGTCGAGGCTGGCCCGCGCCGCGTCGGCGGCTTCGTCGCGTGCCTGGAGTTCGTGCGCGTCGTTTTGCAACGCCGTCAACGAATCAGCTACTTGCTGCAATGCCTGCAACACCGTCTGCTGGTATCCGGCCAACGCGGCGTCGTAAGCCGCCTGCGCCGCGCGTCGTTCGGCGCGCAGTTGTCCGCCACGAAAGACGGGCTGCGTCAGGTTAAGTCCCACGTTCCAGATGTTCAGGCCGTTCACGATGTCCTGAATGCGGGTTCGCTCGGAGCCGATACCCGCCGACAACGAAAACCGCGGATACAGATTCGCGGTCGCCACGCCGACGTTGGCGCTCGCCTGATGCAGCAGCGCTTCGGCGGCTCGAATGTCGGGGCGCTCGCGGGCGAGTGTCGACGGCAGAGTAACGGGCACGTCGTCGGGCAGATGCAGCGCGTCCAGCGTGAGGTCGCTGAAATCCGCCTTCGACGGCGCGACGCCCACCAGGATCGCGAGTTGATGATCGGCCTGGGCGAGTTGCGTCGCGAGCGGCGGCAACGTTGCCCGTGTCTGTGCAAGCAGCGTGCGCTGACTGTGAACGTCGAGTTGCGAAACGCCGCCGGCCGCCAAACGTGCCTCGATGATTTCAAGTTGCAGCGCCTGTGCGTCGGCGAGGCGCTGGGTCAGCGTAATCTGCTCCTGCAATGAAGCACGCCGTACCGCCGTGGAGACGATATTGCCGGCGATGGACAAGCGCGCCGCGTCGAGTTCGAACGACTCGTAATCCACTTGCGCGAGACTCGCTTCGAGTGCGCGACGATTGCCGCCAAACAGATCGAATACATAAGACACGCTTACCGACGCATTGAACAACGAAAACGGCCCCGGATTTTGCACATTCGGAATGCCGAAGGCAGCGGGGTCGACTTTTTGCCTGGCGGCGGAGAAGCTAGCATCGATCGCCGGAAACTGCGTCGCGCCCGCTTGCGCGGTGTAGTTTTCGCGGGCCTGGATCAGTTTCGCGCGAGCTTGCGCGAGTGTCGGGCTTTGATGCAGCGCCTGATCGACCAGGCGATCGAGCGCATCCGAACGGAACTGTCGCCACCACATCGGTAGCGCATTGCCGGCGGTGCTGAATGTTTGCGCCGGCTCCGCCGCGCTGCTCTTCAATGTGGGAGAGCCGGGCGCCGTGTCATGCAGATAGCCTTGCGTGTCCGGGGCCGCCGGCGCCTGAAAATCCGGGCCGACCGCGCAGCCGCACAGCGCCAATGCGTAAAAGATAGCGAGCGGTTTCATGGGCGTATTTCCCTAATCGAGCGTGCGGCGATAAAAGCGCAGCGCGATTGCCATCACGATGACCGTAAACAGCATCATGGGCCATACCGAAGGCCACAGATCCGTCCAGCCATTGCCCTTGAGCAGAATGCCGCGAATCAGCCGGTTGAAATACGTTAGCGGCAACAGGTTGCCGATCCAGCGCGCCCATTGCGGCATGCCCGCGAAAGGAAACATGAAGCCCGACAGCAGGATGTTCGGCAGAAAGTAGAAGATGGTGAGCTGCACCGCCTGCAACTGATTTTTCGCGAGCGACGACAGCGTGATGCCGACCGTCAGGTTCGCGGCAATAAAGAGCAACGCCGCGAGGTAGATCGCCACCGTGCTGCCGACAAAGGGCACATGAAATACGAAGCGCGTCGCGACCAGAATGATCGATACCTGAATCAGGCCGATCGCCACGTAGGGAACGATCTTGCCCGTCATCACCTCGACCGGCAGCACGGGCGTGGCGAGCAGGTTCTCCATCGTGCCGCGCTCGCGTTCGCGCGTGACGGCGAGGCCCGTCATCATCACGAGCGTCATCGTGAGAATCACGCCCATCAAGCCGGGAACCACGTTGTATTGCGTAATGCCTTCCGGGTTGTACAGGTTGTGAACCTGCACGCCGAACGCGCTTTGACCGCCGCGCAGCGGCGCGAGCGGACCGGTGATGTCTCGTTGCGCGACGGTCTGGGCCAGATTCGGCAACGCGGCGACCGCCGCGTTGGTCGCGGTCGGATCGGTGGCATCGGCTTCGACCAGCAATGACGGATGCTCGCCGCGCAGCAGTCTCTTCGAGAAATCGACGGGTACGTTCAGCACGAATTGCACGCGGCCCTGCGCGAGCGCGCGGCGCCCGGCCTGCTCGTCGGGCAGGGTTTCGACGATGTCGAAATAGGCCGAATTTTTCATCGCGGCGACGAAGCTGCGCGAGAATTCGCTCTGGTCGTGAACGATCACGGCCGTCGGCAGATGCCGCGGGTCGGTGTTGATCGCGAAGCCGAACAGCGCCAGTTGAACGATCGGCAAGCCGACGATCATGCCGAAGGTGACGCGATCGCGCCGTAATTGAAGAAACTCCTTGAGCACGATGCTCCACCAGCGGCTCAGCGAGAACACGACGCGCTCGCTCACGATGCCGCTCCGAAATTGTCTTTCGCGTGGCTCATCAAATAGATGAATACGTCTTCGAGACCGGTGGCGATCGGCTCGATGCGCAGCGGCATGTTTTCGGTGGCTTGCCTCACCGCGCGTTCCAATGCCGCGTGGTCTCGTCCGCTCGCGTGCAGTTCCGCACCGAATACGACGGTCTGGTCGACGCCGGGCGTTGCGCGAAGCCGCTCCGACAGCGCGCTCAGGCGCTCGCCGTGAATCGCCCAGGTGGCGAGATTCTGCGATTCGATTACCTCGCTCGACGTGCCTTGCGCCAGCAGCTTGCCATAGGCGATATACGCGAGCTTGTGGCAACGTTCCGCTTCGTCCATGTAATGCGTGCTGACGAGCACCGAAATGCCGCGCGCCGCGAGCCGATGCAGTTCCTCCCAGAAGTCGCGCCGCGCGGTGGGATCGACACCGGCAGTCGGTTCATCCAGTAGCAGCAGTTTGGGCTCGTGCAGCATGCACGCGGCGAGCGCGAGACGTTGTTTCCAGCCGCCGGACAACGAGCCCGTCAACTGAT
Source organism: Paraburkholderia sp. 22099 (assembly GCF_052045835.1). Classification (NCBI taxonomy): domain Bacteria; kingdom Pseudomonadati; phylum Pseudomonadota; class Betaproteobacteria; order Burkholderiales; family Burkholderiaceae; genus Paraburkholderia; species Paraburkholderia sp. 22099. The sequence continues at coordinate 203,154 of NZ_JBQEPU010000008.1, forward strand.
GCGCGCGGCTTTGCAATCCAAGCGATTCGAGCGAGCGGTCGACGGCTTCGCGCCGGTTGCGCATCTGATAGAGGCGTGCAACGAAGTCGAGGTTCTCGCGGATGGTCAGATCTTCCCAATACGAGAAACGCTGCGTCATGTAGCCCACATTGCGTTTGATCTGCCCGCTCTCGCGCTGGATGTCGTAACCGAGGCAGGTGCCGGTGCCCGAGTCGGGGGTGAGCAGGCCGCACATCAGCCGGATGCAGGTTGTCTTGCCGCTGCCGTTCGGCCCGAGAAAGCCGAAGATCTCGCCACGCGCGACGCGCATGGATACGTCGTTGACCACATGCTTGTCGCCGAAACGCTTGTTCAGGTCATGAACGTCGATGGCGTAGTCGTACTTTTTTTCTGTCATTTCAACACCACCGTCACGGGTTGCCCCGGATGAAGCCTGGCGGCGTCCGCAACCTGCGGGTGCGCTTCGATCAGAAAGACCAGTTTGCTGCGGCTCTCGTTGCTGTAGATGACGGGCGGCGTATATTCCGCCTGATTCGATAGGTAGGTGATTGTCGCGGATATGTCGGCTGCGCAGCCGTCGCAATGTATCGCCACCGCACGCCCCGGCGCGAGGCCGCCGACGATGTTCTCGGGAACGAAGAAACGCACCTTGATGTTCCGCGGCGGCAACATCTGCACGACGGGGCTGCCGGCGGGCACCCACTCACCGACGCGATAAAGGGTGTCGTAAATCCGTCCCTCGGCCGGCGCGCGTACGTGTTTTTGATCGAGCTTCCACTGGGCTTGCGCGAGAGCGGCTTCGGCGGCGGCGACTTGCGCTCGCTGGGCGGCGATCTGCTGAGCGCGGCCCGGCAAACGCGCCACTTCCACCTGGTTGGTCATTTCCCGCACTTGCGCGGCGGTGGCTTCCGCGTTCGCGCGCGAATCGTCGAGCTGGGCTTTCGCAATGCCGCCTGCCTTGAACTGCGCCTCGTCGCGTACGAGCTGCAATGACGCTTTGCGCGCGTTGGCGACGGCCTCGGCGAGCTGCGCCCGCGTGACGTTCACTTCGGGCGCACGCTTGCCCGTCTCGATGTCCGCGAGTTGCGCGCGCGCCGACGCGAGCTGCTGCCGGGCTTGTTCGAGCGCGGCTGTTTCGTCCACGGATTCCAGCGCAAACAGCGGCGCGTCCGCTCTCACCATGTCCCCGCGTGCGACCGGCAACTGTGTCAGCCTGCCCGCTTGCGACGACCCGAGATAAACGTATTCGCCCTCGACGTAGCCCTGATACGCAGGTGTCTCGTGACGCGAGCAACCCGCAAGCATGCCGCCGACCAGCAGCGGCAATACGATGAAGAGAACACGGGTCATGCCATCCTCCACGAAGCGGGGCATGGGTTCTATTCCCACACAGACGTTGTCGTCCGAAGTAGAATCGATCATATGCGAATTTGAATTCGTATTCAAAGTGTTTGCAGCCTGACGCTCTGACCATGCCGACGTCCCCGAGAAAAACCGCAGCGAAACCGCCACGGCGCGCCACGCGGCCCGACGGCGCGGCCACGCGTCAACATCTGCTCCACACCGCTGGGCAAGTGTTCGCCGAACGCGGTTTCGCGGACGCGACGAGCAAGGAAATCTGCGAGCGCGCCGGCACGCCGATGGCCTCGGTCAACTATCACTTCGGCAGTCGCGAGGCGCTTTATGAAGCGGCGCTGGTCGAGGCGCACCGGCAGGTGGTCGGCCTCGAGGAACTCGCGGCGCTGGTTGAGGGATTGGACGACCCGAGAGACAGGCTTCGCGCGGTGATTTCGCGGTTTGTCGGTCTTTCAACCAACGCGGCCACGCCGTGGGGTTTCATGCTGATGCTGCGCGAGGCGTTTTCCCCGTCGCCCGCCATGCCCGCGTTGATCGAGAAAGCCGTGCGGCCCAAGGCCGTATTCCTGTTGGGCTTGCTCAGCGAGGTCTTGGGATTGAATCCGCTGGCGCCGGTCGTGCAGCGCGCAATGATGTTCACGATCCTGCCGTGCATTGCAATGATGATCGCGCCGAAGCCGATGAAAGAGGCCTTGCTGCCGGCCGTGGCACAAGACGCGAAAGCGCTCGAGCAGGATCTCGTGTGCTTCGTGATGGCCGGGCTCGACGCGATTGCCGCCGCTCATCGTTAGCGCCGCGCCAACGCATGAGATTGCCCCGCCGGCTAGATCAGCCCGGTTGTGATGGCCTTGACGACGGCTTGCACCTTGTTGGTGGCAGCCAGTTTCGATAGCACGTTGTTGACGTGAAAATTGACCGTGCGCTCGGAGATGCTGAGGATTTTCCCTATCTCATAGGACGTCTTGCCGTCGCCGGTCCAGCGCAGCACCTCGCGCTCCCGGGCGGTCAGCATGATGCTCGCCTCGGCTGCGAGCTTGCTTTGAAGGAACTGACTCATCAGCATGTGACAAACATTCGACAGCCAGTTAGCCGGCATTTGCAACTGCTCGATCTCCGCGGGCGTCAACGGGTCTGCGTGGCGCGACATTGTCAGCAACCCGAAGGCGCCATGCGTCGTCCAGCTCGGGTGGGCGACGCCGACCTTGATGCCGAAGTCGCGCGCATCGGACCACAAACGTTGAGCCTCGTCATGCGTCGATTGAGGCCAGACGATCAGATCGGCGCTGCGCATGCCCGCGCGTACGGTCGGATCGATGTCGAGAAAACGATTGACGTGGTAGTGCGTCATCCAGCCCGGCGGATAAGTATCGAAAATCGCGACCGTGGGTTTCGATACCGGCAACGGCATGCGAATACCGTAGCAACAATATTCGAATCCAAGACGCTCCGCGAATGACGCAATCTTCTCGAACAGCTCGTATTCGTCTTTTGCCGAGCGGAATAGCTGGTAAGCATCATCAAAGTACGATTCCATTGCGTCCCCGAACTAACCGTTTTTATGAGCAAGCCCGTCCAGGGGCTACATAGAATGGCAACGCGCAATCCCTCCATTGACCGGGCGGGCGTCAGTTGGGCGGGATGGGTATATCGACGGTACGTGAGGCACTTTCCTGATCGCCTGGGGCGACGTGCGAAACAAAGTGCGAAGCAACGTGCGAAGCAAGCTCATGGGCGTTGATCGCATGGGCGCCGATCTGGAAATGGGCGGTTCCGCATAAGCGCCTGCACACCGGCTCATGCGCTTGAACTGGCCGCATACGGTGGCGGCCACGATTCCGCTTACCGTCAAGGAGCCGCAGTCCATTGTCTCCTCCGTTTGCCGACACTGAGCGTTGCATCTGAAATGCATGGATCTCGAACGTCGCCGCACTCATTTATAAGCAAAAGCGGATCGCTTTTCAATCATGGGTAGTTACTAGCCGAGCATTTCAGGCGATGGCGATTTTTTGCCGTCATGCCCTGTCAACTCTATCAGTTACCCCACGCCAATCCCCGCGCTTTAATGCGCTCGATAAAAAGAAACGGGGATGCATGATGGAGACTTTCGTTCACGACAATGGACGGCTGCCTGAGGCCGTGGGCGACGCGCTTGCGCAGTATCGGCATGCGGTATTCGTCAAGCAGTTGGGATGGCGCCTGCCCATGGCACACGACGGCTTCGAACGCGATCAATATGATCGTGACGACACGGTGTACGTCGTCGCCAATGACGAGGCCGGGTCGATTTGCGGCTGCGCCAGGCTTTTGCCGACGACACTGCCGTATCTTCTCAAAGACCTGTTTCCGTTTCTGCTTGCCGAAAGAATGTCGGCGCCGGAATCGCCCGACGTGTGGGAGCTGTCGCGCTTCGCTGCGAGCACGCTTAGCGCCGGCCATGTGGCGGCCGGCAATCTTGCGTGGGTGTTTCGCCCGATGCTCGCTGCCGTCGTGCGATGCGCGGCGCAGTTGGGCGCGCGGCGCCTGATCGGCGTGACTTACCTCAGCATGGAGCGGCTATTTCGGCGGATCGGCGTGCAGGCGCACCGTGCCGGGCCCGCGCAATGCATCGATGGAAGAATGGTCGTTGCATGCTGGATAGATATCGACAATCAAACGCTATCGGCGCTCGGTGTCGAAGTCGCGCATGGCGGAATTCGCCAACTGATCGGGCCCGTTTGATGCGAATTCAACGTGCGCTGGAACCTGTTGGATCCGTCCTCGTGAATCCAACAGGTACATGCGGATTGTTATGAAGCTCCGCTAGTTCAGCACATTACGCGACGGTAATGTACGGGTCCCACCAGAAGTAGCCGTACAGTTCCTGGTCCTGTCCATTGTCGGCCAGTTTATAAAGTCCGAAGGCGATGCCGAATCCTTCCCTGCCGCTCGAGCGGACTTTCGAATCGAACACCGAGAAGTTCGTCTGCTTCCGAATGGGTGGGAGTCCATTCCGGCTGGGTGAATCGGCGTTGGGTTGTACCGCGCCGTTTCGCACGACCATGTCCGCATTGAACTGATTGAAGACCTGATCGCCCGAGAAATGCTTGACGTCGTACACGATCACGGCGTCGTCGGAGTTGTTGTAAATCGAAACGCCGGTGAAGGCCACGTTGTCCCCCACGTTCGCCCTGAATTCCAGATCGCCCGTGCCCTGGCCGGAGATGATGCCTCGCGAACCCGTGCACAGCATGAACTGATGATCGTGAGCGATACCGGTCGGCGTGTTCTGGTCCTTGCTCGGGTTCGGATACGCTTGCTTGATATATTCGGTGTCAACGACGACGAGCACGTTGATGTCCACACCGCTTGCTTTCAACACTGTTTCAGCCATGATGTTCCTCTCCAGTTTCCTTTGTTTGTCCGAGACTGCCTGGCGACACCTGGTCTAAGTGTCACGTGCAATGTCCTCTTATTTCCGGGTTCACACAGCTCGCAAAGTAAACAGGAGAGGGAGTAGATCGACAGCCGTCAAACCAACTTTTTTCATATCGAGGCGATGACAAAGTGACAGGCGTAATAGCCGAAAGTCCTCTGGCTCTGTCCATCGTCAGCCAGCGTATAGAGCGCGAAGGCGAGCTCCAGCGTCTCAACGCCGCGTTCGAGAACGGTCGATGAGATGCGCGAGAAACTGGCTTCCCTGTGGGTGGGCGGCAAACCGTCGCGATCCTGCGAGTCCGGGTTAGGTTCGACTGCCCCCGATCTCGTGAGAACGACGAGTTGTGGCGGCGCGACAATGCTTCCGTCGACGGAAGATCGCAAAGAATAGAGCAGCACGGCATCTTGCGAATTGGCGGAACTGGAGGTGCCCGCAATCGAGACGATGTCGCCAATATTTGCGTTGAGCCTCGGCTTTCCTGTTGCCTGAAAGCGGATTGCGTCTCGCGCGTCCGTGCAGATCGAAACCGGGCAATGGTGGCCCAAAACCTTCGGGTGCGATGCGTCGCGATTGGGTCGATAGGCGCTGGTGATTTCGTCGGTGTCGACGACGACAAGCACATTGATGCGCCGCGGGGCCGGTCGTATCGGATATTCGGATTCCATATGCGCTCGATAGGTTCGCCACTCGCCGTGGCGTGAACAACACTGTTGGGACGTGTCGAGCCAATTTTGCGCTTAGGCCCTCGCTTGTGAACCTGTCAGTATCGTCAGGGCGAACGCGGTCCGCGCGCCATTCGCCGCGCCATTCATGGCTGGCCGCGCGCGCCAGCCGGTGCGACACGCCAGATGGTATTGCCGACGTCGTCCGCGACCAGCAATGCACCCTTTGCATCGATCGCCACGCCTACGGGTCTGCCTTGTGCATGCCCGTCGGGTGTGAGAAAGCCGGTCAGGAAATCTTCGGGTCCGGCGCCCGGCCGTCCGCCCGAAAACGGCACGAACACGACTTTGTAGCCGCTATGCGGCTTGCGATTCCACGAGCCATGCTGGCCGATGAATGCGCCGTTCCAGTAATGTTTCGGGAATAGCCGCGCGGTATAGAAAACCAGTCCGAGCGACGCGGTGTGATTGCCCAGCGCGTAATCGGGCACAACCGCCTTCGCGACCAGATCCGGGCGTTGCGGTTTGACCCGCGTATCGACATGCTGGCCGTAGTAGCTATAAGGGAAGCCGTAAAACGCGCCGTCGTGCACGGCGGTCATGTAGTCGGGAACGAGTTCATTGCCGAGGTCGTCGCGTTCATTCACGACGGTCCATAGCGCGCCGCTTTCGGGTTGCCACGACAGGCCATTGGGATTGCGCAAGCCGGTCGCGAACGGCCGCAGGGTCTGCGTGGCGATATCGAATTGCAGAATCCGTGCGCGGTCCGCTTCGGCCTCCATGCCGTTTTCGGCGACATTGCTGTTCGATCCGATCGTCACGTACAGATGCTTGCCGTCGCGGTCCGCGACAATGTTCTTGGTCCAGTGATGATTGATCGGCCCGGCCGGCAGATCCGCCACTTTTACGCCGGGCGAGGTGATCGTCGTTTCGCCGGTTCGATAGGGGAAGCGAAGCAATGCGTCCGTATTGGCGACATAAAGCTGATCGCCGACGAGCGCCATGCCGAAGGGCGAGTGAAGGTCCTTGAGAAAAACCGCTTGCGTTGTCGCAGCGGCCCCGCCGCTTCTAGCACGCAGAAGAATGATCCGGTCGGGGCTCGGCACGCCGGCTCCGGCGCGTTTCATCACCTGCCGTGTGATCCAGCCGAATACGCCGCTTCCCTGGTCGTGCGCCTTCGGCGCATTGCTTTCGGCAACCAGAACGTCGCCATTCGGCAAGGTGTACAGCCAGCGTGGATGATCGAGGCCCTCGGCGAATGCCGTGACGGTGAAGCCCGGCGGCGCAGCCGGCGCGGTGCCGGGTGTGCGCTGTTGGGCGGGCGCGATGTTGAGGGTCGGCAGCAAGGACGACTGCGGGGCCGGCAGGACAGGATTCGGGCCGAAGCCCGTTTCGACCGACGCCGAGGGACCGATTGCGCACGCCAGCAGGGGCAGTGCCAACAAGGCGATGAGATGAGCAGGCACCCGCATGGCATCTCCGGGAATGATTCGTTGAGTTCACATCCTCGGTAGCAAGATATCTGCCCGGCGGTTCGGGCCATCAGGCATGCCGGCGTGCAAGTCGCACAAGCTGTTTCGGATCGTGAGAGTCGGGATGTGGAGATTAGCGAAAAAAACAGGAACTTCCGCGGAACACGTCTTGTCCACGAAGCTCGCGGCCCCTGACCGGGCGGCACGAACCGCGAGGAGGATGTATCGATGGAAAAAGGACGCGTTGCCGCGCTCGACGTCGGCCGGGCGCTCGCGATCGTCGGTGTGGTTGCAGTACACCTGTCGTTTCAGTTTCCGAATCTGCCGCATAGCGTCACGTTATTGGCGCGCATGGGTCAATACGGCGTGCAGTTGTTCTTCGTGATCAGCGCCATCACGATCTTCATGACGCTCGAGGCGGACCATGAGCGTTGCGCGGGCGCGCGGCACGTCACATTGCGTTTCTATATCAAGCGTTTCTTTCGCATTGCCCCGATGTATTACGCGGCGATCGCCGTCTATGGACTGATCAGCTACGGCGCGACGCAGTCGGGCTACGAGCGCGCGTGGGTGCTCGGCGCGCACGGCGCAACGGACATCCTGCTGAACGTACTGTTTCTGCACGCGCTGTCGCCTACCGCGATCAACAACGTGGTGCCGGGAGGGTGGTCGATCGGCGTCGAAATGCTGTTCTATCTGATCGCGCCGCTGCTGTTTTTTGTCGCGATGAACCGTCTGCGCTTATTGATCGCCACGGTGTTGCTACTGGCGCTTTCTCTCTTCGCGTTGTCGATCGGCGATTGTCGCGGCACGTTTGTTTGTCATGTGAGCAATAACTCGTTCAGCTATTTCTGGCCGCCGGTGCAAGGGCCGTGCTTCATCATCGGCATGTGGGCGTGGTACGCGTTCCGCTCGCATCTGACGGGCGCATCGAGCGTGACGCGGCGCACGGCGTGGTTATTTTTCTCGCTCGCGTCGGTCTTCGCGCTCGCGACCGCGGCGCTCGGCGTGTGGCTTGCGAAAGCCCATGAACTCGCGCCGATTTTCGCCGCATGCAGCGCGGTCGCGTTTCTGCTGTTCGTCTGCTCGCGCCGCCATGATGCGCGTGGCGGCGAACCGCGCGGCGCGTTGATTCGCCGCTGTGCGGACGCGCTTGGCCGCGAAAGCTACGGCATCTATCTGTGGCACTTCGTCTGCGTTTATGCGACGTTGCATTTCTTCGAGGGCGTGTTCGGGCAGAGCGACCGCAAGACGTCGCTCGTGCTCTTCATCGCGACGGTGCTGGCGGTGCTCGCCGCGTCGTATGCGTTCTCGCGCGTCTCCGACCGGATGATTCAGGGACGCGCGACGCGTCTGTCACGCAGCATCCTCGCGCATGTGGACCGGCGCTTTCATGGCAGTGGACGGGCGTGATGGTTGATGCGGCAAGGCCTGCGAGGCCGTCTGCGAGGCCGCCGGCTAGGCCGACAAAATGTCCTTCGATTGAATCCGCTTCACGCCCGCGCGGTCCATGTTCTTCCACGCGGCCGCTAGCGAGCCGTTCAGGTCGATGGCGCGCGTCGCATCTTCGATCACATAGGCCTTGAACCCCGCCTTGCGGGCGTCCAGTGCCGTCCATGCAACGCAAAAGTCCGTTGCCAGGCCCGTCACGAACACGGTGTCGATATGCCGCTGCTTGAGGTATCCCGACAGGCCGGTTTTCGTCTTGTGATCGGCTTCCTCAAACGCGGAGTAGCTGTCGATGTTCTTGTGAAAGCCCTTGCGGATGATCAATTGTGCCGTGGGCAGCTTGAGATTCTTTTCGAGCGCGGCGTCTTCGGTGCCTTGCACGCAGTGGTCCGGCCACAAGACCTGCGTGCCGTACGACAACTGCGCCGTCTCGAACGGCTTCTTGCCGGAATGGGAGCTGGCGAACGACGCGTGCCCCGCCGTGTGCCAGTCTTGCGTGATGACAATGTTCTCGAACTTCTCGGCCAACTGGTTGATGAGCGGCACGACCTCGGCGCCGCCCTTCACCGGCAAGGAGCCGCCTTCGATAAAGCAATTCTGGACGTCCACGACGATCAACACGGACTTGCTGTCGGGCTTGATCAGCGTTCCCGATGACGCCGACGCCGCAAGAGCGCTCAGACCTCCCAGGCCGAAAAGATAAGTCAGACCAAGCGCGGTGGTCGATTTGATGAGCGCCCTGCGATGGTTTGCTATCACGGCGAATCTCCATTCTGATCGAAACCTTAATCATAGCGGCGCCAAATTCATGCCGCGCGTTGCCGTCATTCCGAGCATGGCGTCAGGATATCCCTAGCGGCCATTCCGGATACCTGTCGTTTTTTTCCGTGCTTCCTGACTGCGTGAGATTCGCGCTGCAATTAGCATCGGGTATCGATACACCCCTGCGGTTGCCTTTCGGCGATTTCCCATCTTTCCTGGCGCGAGAACAAAGCGGAGCCGGCGACGCACGTCTGCGTGCGCCCGTTCCGCACGTGCCGTGAAGAAAGCGAGCGCGCCGCTCTTGGCTTATCTGCCGCATTGCTGTCCGTTCGTGGAATGTTCATGCGAGCGGATGACGATACATCTAAACACCGGCTTCACCATCAATAGAGCGCAGTCAGCGCGCCCTCTGGTTTTACTTCTCTACTCGATAACGCCAAAGCGGGACGACTTTGATCGATCCGGCTGAATCCTTGGGGCTAACCGGCTTTTTAGCGAATACATACAGGCGATGATGAGACATCCAAGATTACTGCAGGTCGCCGCGGCGACAGCGTTGGTGTGGTTTGGCGCGGAAAACGCATTGGCTCAAACCAGCACGATTACCGTTTCGGGACTGCAATACGCGCTGTGCGGACAGGAGAATGGCAATTGCACATTCTCGGGAACCGGTTCGGTGGTATTCGGGGCCGTTCCGCCCAATTCGCCGTCGGTCATGCTGACGGCGCCGCGTACCTTCAGCAATGGGGTGGGCTGTTACGTCGGCGCGGTTTCGCAGACAGATCCCGCATTCGGCTACGGCAAATCATGCTGGGTGAGGCTGGCTACCACCGCCACGCCGACACCGGCACCGGCACCGGCACCGGCACCGGCACCAACGCCAACGCCAACGCCAACGCCAACGCCAACGCCAACGCCAACGCCAACGCCATCACCAACTCCATCACCGACTCCATCACCAACTCCATCACCAACTCCATCACCAACTCCATCACCAACGCCCGCACCAACAACAACCTCGACACTCTCCTGCGGCACGCCGATCCAAACAGCGGGTGGCAGCACGAACGGATTGATCAGCGCGGACACCCCCACCACCGATGGCCTGCGCATCTTCCAGAACAACGCACCGTTCAAGCTCGCGATCACGACGAATTCGCAGAGCGCGGATACGGTGATCTGGTCCGTCGCCGACACGAATGGCGCGATCAAGGCGCAGGGAAGTTTCGCGGTGAGCGCCGGCGCGCAGACCAATACGATTCCCTGTACGTCGACATGGTCCGGCTACGGCGCGCTTACCGCGACGCTGCGCGCGAATGGCGGCACGCTGCCGAGAAGCGGAACGCGCCCGATGGGTATCGCGACATTCGGCGTATTGCCCAATCTCAAGCCGGTATTGGGCACCGTGACGTATGCGCACCAGGATCAACACCGTTTCGGCATGCAGGGTTTCAACGGCAATATCGCCGCGCTGCGCGCTCTGGGGATCTCGTGGACGATCGACGATCGTCAGCAGTCGGTCATGGAGCCCAATGGCCCGAACACCTACACGCCGAGCGTGAACGATCTCGATCCGTTCTATAAAGCCAATCCCGATCAGATGCGCATCGTGCGTCTCGATGGACTGCCCGCCTGGAATTCGAAGACCGGCCAGTACACCGACAGCTACTATGCGCCGCTGAACATGCCCGAGTTCCAGAACTTCATGGCGAGAGTCGGTAGCGATACGAGCCTGATCCGCGCGGCAAACTATCCGAACCAGCAGAAGAACTACTATCAGGTGACGTGGGAGCCGAGCCTCGGCTGGTCGGATAGCGACGCGAATTTCGTCGCCATGTACAAGGCTGCTTACGAAGGCATTCACTCCACCGATCCGAATGCAGTCGTGATGGGCACGGCCAATCCGTTCGCCGCGAATTGCGACACCTGCACCACCGGCTATCTGAAGAAGTTCGGCGCGCTGGGTCTGTGGAATTACATCGATGCCGTATCGACGCATGGCTACTGGAATGCCGGCACCTATCCGGCTCATCCGCCCGAGTTGCAGGATTCCGATCCCGATCCGGCGAACCAGGCCAACGCGCTCGACAAACAGATGGCGCAGTTGCGCTCGGTGATGCAGGCGGGCAAGCCGAACATGAAGCTCTTCTTCACCGAAGCAGGCGCGAGCTACGATCCTGGCCTCAGCTACAGCCCCACGGTGCCGTCGCAGAACCAGTTGTTCGCGCATGCCGCGGTGGGCGTGCGGGCGCACATCATCGTGCTTGGCGGCGGCGCGCAGCTCACCACGTTTTTCTATGGAGCTGACTATCCGGGCGAAGTGGGATACGGCACGTTCTTCGACCTGAATAACGCACAGGGCGCATTCGGCGCGACGAATCTTTCGCCGAAGCCCGAAGCGATGGCCTTCGCCACGATGACTCGCGTTCTGGACGGCACCAACACCTTGGGCCGGGTCACGGGCGCGCCGTCGGGAACCTTCGTGTATGCGTTCCAGCAACTCGGCAACGGCAAGGTCGTGACCGCCGCATGGACGCACAGCAACGCGCAGTGGCCCACCAGCGGCGGCGTGTATAGCCAGACGTACTCGACCGGTTATTCGCTTCAGGTCGACAGTCCGGGGACGTCGGGTAACGTGACGAAGATCGACGGTTACGGGAACACGAGCACGCTCCCCTATACCGACGGCCGGGTCGCGCTGACACTCACGGAGGTGCCGCAGTACATCGTGTCGAATAACGCGACGATTGCGAAAAGCAATGCGACGGTGCCGCTCGGCTATACCGGTCAATAAACGCCGACGATAAACGCCGACGAGAAACGCCAATAAGAGAGCGTTCAGAACCATTGACGCGCCGCTCGCGAACGGCGGCGCGTCGATAACCTCGGTTGGATTTCCCGTTCGTCTCAACGGTTGCTGGTAAGCGACTCGGCCCGACCGTTTCCCGATGCTGATTTTTCCAAAGCATGATGGGCGCGTTTAGATTGACGGAGCCAGTCAGCCATGTCGAACGCAGGGGCGCGAGCCCATCCCCATCGCACGTACACGCAAGAATTCAAGCAGCAGGTGATCAGAGAGACGTTGGAGCCCGGCATGTCAGTGTCGATTGTTGCGCGCCGGTACGACATCAACGCCAATGTGGTGTTCGGATGGCGCAAGCAATATCGTGAAGGCAAGCTGGTCGTCCCCGCACTCGACGCTGCGCCGAGCGTGCCAGGCACGGAACTGCTGAGCGTCGACGTGATCGACTCGGCATTGGTACTTCGGGCACCGGAGCCGACAGTGGTGTCGGAAGCGATGAGCAGCGTACCGATGCCGACGCCCGTGTGCGAGATCGAGGTGGAGATCGGCAAGCGGCGCGTGAAGATTCGCGGCCTGTCTGCCGAGCGCACCGAAGCGTTCCTGCAGGAATGTTTGAAGTGATCGCGCTGCCTGCAGGTACGCGCATCTGGCTGGCGGCCGGCGTGACCGACATGCGTTGCGGGTTCCAGGGGCTGGCCGCGAAAGTACAGACGGCACTCGAAGAAAATCCGCTGGGCGGCCATGTATTCATCTTTCGCGGTCGTCGCGGTGATCTCGTGAAACTGCTTTGGGCAACTGACGACGGGCTCTGGTTGCTCGCAAAACGATTGGAGCGAGGCCGTTTTATCTGGCCCCAGGC